>NZ_VBZC01000047.1:0-356 GCF_005786655.1 Streptomyces montanus | reverse complement strand
TGCGTCACGGCATGCAAGTTCTGTGCCTTCTACGCCGCGCCGAAGGACACCGCCAAGGGCTGGACCCGCGACCTCGACGACATCCTGCGCCGCTGCGCGGAGACCGTCGAACTCGGCGGCACGCAGATCATGTTCCAGGGCGGCCACCACCCCGACTACGGCGTCGAGTACTACGAGAAGCACTTCAGCGCCATCAAGTCCGCCTTCCCGCAACTCGTCATCCACAGCCTCGGCGCATCGGAAGTCGAGCACATGGCCCGGATCTCCAAGGTGTCGGTCGAGGAGGCGATCCAGCGGATCCACGCCGCCGGGCTCGACTCCTTCGCCGGCGCGGGCGCCGAGCTGCTGCCCGAACG
>NZ_VBZC01000046.1:31151-81849 GCF_005786655.1 Streptomyces montanus | reverse complement strand
GGCGCGCCACGGCCGCCGCGTGCCGCCGGGCGGCCCGGCGCGTGTTGCGGGCCACGTTCGTGGCGATGCCGAGCAGCCACGGCCGCGGCGAACCGCCCTCCGCGTCGAGGCGCTCCCGCAGCCGCCACGCCTCCAGGAACGTCAGCGACACGATGTCCTCGGCCGCCGACCAGTCGGCCGTGAGCCGGAACGCGTGGTTGTAGACGGAGCGTGCGTACGCGTCGAAGAGCGCGCCGAACGCCTCCGCGTCCCCGGCCCGTATACGCGCCCGGAGTTCCCCCCTGTTTGTCTCCACGTCCCCCACCTGTCCGTACGACGAAGGCCGGTTCCCGTGACGCATGTCACATGGAACCGGCCTCGGGCCGTACGAGGGTGGCAGGCCTCGGTGAACAGGAGGGGTGAGCCCCGTTGCCGCAGACCCGTGGCTTCAGACCCCGGCGTAGGAGTGCTTGCCGGAGACGAAGATGTTGACGCCGTAGTAGTTGAACAGCCAGCAGCCGAAGGCGATGAGCGCGATGTACGCGGCCTTGCGGCCCTTCCA
This sequence comes from Streptomyces montanus, assembly GCF_005786655.1. NCBI lineage: Bacteria > Bacillati > Actinomycetota > Actinomycetes > Kitasatosporales > Streptomycetaceae > Streptomyces > Streptomyces montanus. The sequence goes on along the minus strand of NZ_VBZC01000046.1, from coordinate 81,308 downwards.
GCCGGCCGTGGCGCGGGCGTGCAGGTAGCAGGCGTACGCGACCCAGGTGATGAACGCCCAGACCTCCTTCGGGTCCCAGCCCCAGTAGCGTCCCCATGCGTCGCCCGCCCAGATCGCGCCGGCGATGATCGTGAAGGTCCACAGCGGGAAGACGGCGGCGTTGACGCGGTACGCGAACTTGTCGAGGGAGGCCGAGGCGGGCAGCCGCTCCTGGACCGAGGTCGCGAAACGGCCGGGCGTGCCGCCGCTCGCCAGCTTGTTCTCGTACGAGTCCTTGAAGAGGTACAGGATCGTGGCGACGGCGCCCACATAGAAGACGGCGCCGCAGAAGATCGCGGTGGAGACGTGGATGTACAACCAGTACGAGTGAAGGGCGGGAACCAACTGGTCGCTGGCGGTGTACAAGACAGTGACGGCGAGACCGAGATCGAGGAGGACCGTGGTCACCAGGAAGAGGCCCATCCAGCGGACGTTCTTCTTCAGCGCGAGCAGCGTGAGGTACACGCCTACGGCGACGGTGGAGAAGGTGATGTTGAACTCGTACATGTTGCCCCACGGCGCCCGCTCCACCGAGAGCGCCCGGGCGAGCACGCCGCCGAACTCCACGAGGAAGGCGAGCACGGTGAGGGACACGGCGATACGGCCGTAGAGGTCCCCCTGCTCGTCGCCACCATGAGCCCCGGGCCCGTCCGGCACGTCCCGCGCGCCGGCGACGGCCCGCGTCACCACCTTGGGCCGTTCCAGCACGGTGGTACCACCCGCCGTCTTCGCGGTGACCGCGGGGCCCTTCGCGCTCGCGTCGCCCTGGGCGGTCAGCGCCGCGGCCGTGCGGGCGACCTTGCTGCGGCTCCCGAAGAGCCATTCGGCGATGTACGCGAAGAAGGCCAGCGTGTACACGGCCATCGCGGAGTAGATCAGCGTGTTGCTGATGTTCGCGAGGTTTTCGTTGGTTGCGGCGGCGAGAGTCACGTCGTCTCAGCCCCTTCGGCAGGTACGGCTTGGGGGTCGGGGGTGGGGTGTTCCACACCCGGCGCGGGGGTGGGGCCGGCATCGGAGTCAGTGCCGGGGTCGGAGTCGGGGTCCTTGCTTTCGGCGTCGGCGGCTTCGCTCTCGGCGTCGGCGCCCTTGCTTTCGCCGTCGGCGTCCTTGCTTTCGCCGTCCGGCTCGTCTTGGTCCGGATCAGGAGCGCCGGCAGCCGTGTCGTACAGCAGCCCCGCCAACTCGCCCAGTTCCTCGGGGACCTTCGCGGACTCGCTGCGGCCCAGGCCGGCCATCTCGACGACCGTGACACCGTCCGCACCCGTGGTCGCGCGCACCCATACGCGGCGGCGCTGGATGAAGAGGGAGGCGGCGAGGCCGAAGATGGCGGCCAGGGATCCGATCAGGGCCCAGCCGCTGCCGGGCTGCTGGGCGATCTGGAAGCCGCCCCACTCCTTGATGCCCTTCTCGAAGGTGATCGAGCCGGCGCCGTTCGGGAGTTTCATGGTCTCGCCGGGCAGGAGCCGCTGCTTGAGCAGGTTGCCCTGGGAGTCCTTGAACTCCTTCATGTTGGTCTTGTCGAGCTGGTACACGCTCTGCGGGAGGCCCGAGTCGACGCCCAGGTCTCCGTGGTACGCGGAGAGCGCCAGCACCGGGAAGTCCAGCGACGGGAACTGGGAGAGCATCTGCCCCTTGCCCGCGCCGGCGAAGGTCGGGACGAAGAAGGCGTTGAAGCCGAGCTGTTCCTTGACGCCCTTGGCGTTCTTGTAACCGTCGAGGACCTTGATCGCACCGGTGGAGGTGACGTTGGAGTCGAGCGGCAGCATCGGCACGGGCTGGCGGAAGACCACGTTGCCCTTGCCGTCCCGGACGGTGACGACGGGGGCGTACCCGTGGCTGACGAGGTAGACCTTCGAGCCGTCGACCTCCAGCGGCTCGTTGGGCTTGATCTTGGTCGACTGCTCCTTGCCGTCGGCACCCGCGCTGTAGGTGACGGCGGCCTCGTAGATGCGCGGCGTGCCCCGGTTGGGCCCGGTCCGCTCGTACGTGCCCTTGAAGTCCTTCAGGGTGAAGCTGAACGGCGCCAGATCGTCGGGTTCGAAGAGGCTGCCGGACTTGAAGTCGTCGTACTGCGTGAGGGTGTTGGCGAACCCGTCACCCTCGATGATCAGCTTGTTGCCCTCGGACTTGAAGAGCTGGCCCCAGGCGAAGGCGACCAGCATCACGATCAGCGCGATGTGGAAGGCGAGGTTGCCGATTTCGCGGAGGTAGCCCTTCTCGGCGGCGACGGCGTCACCCGCGGTGTGCGCGCGGAAGCGCCGCTTCTTCAGCAGCGCGAGCGCGGCCCCGCGGACCTCCTCGGGCTGGGCCTCGGTACGCCACGTCGTGTACGCGGGCAGCCGGGTCAGTCGCCTGGGCGCGCCCGGCGGGCGGCTGCGCAGCTGGCCGACGAACTGCCAGGTGCGGGGCACGATGCAGCCGATGAGCGAGACGAACAGGAGGATGTAGATCGCCGAGAACCACACGGAGCTGTAGACGTGGAACAGCCCGAGCTTCTCGTAGACCGGGGCGAGCGTGGTGTGGTCCTTCGCGAACTGCTCGACCTTCATGTCGTCGACCCCGCTCTGCGGGATCAGCGACCCGGGGATCGCGCCGAGCGAGAGCAGGAAGAGCAGGATCAGCGCGACCCGCATGGAGGTGAGCTGCCGCCAGAACCAGCGGGCCCAGCCGATGACCTCGCGGCCGGTCCACGCCAGCCACCCGGCGGCGCCGGGGGCGCGGGTACCGCCGAAGGAGCCGGGCACCGCCGTCTCCACGGGCGCGGTGGACAACTGCGCCCCGGCTTCGCCGAGATCGCGCGCGTCCCGCGCCTGGGCGGACTCGTTCTCGTCGTACCGCACGTCGTCGTTCCGCAGATCGGTGTTCGGCACTTCGGTGTTCGGCACGTCAGTGTCCCGTGTCGTGCTCATGGATCAGACCCCTACGGTGAAGCCGTCGGACCAGACCTGCATCTCCTGCACGATGCGGTCCCACGCGCCGGTCAGCAGCAGCAGCCCGGTCACGATCATCATGGCGCCGCCGATCCGCATCACCCACACGTAGTGCCGCTTGATCCAGCCGAAGGTACCGAGCGCCTTGCGGAAGGCGACCGCGGCGAGGACGAACGGCACGCCCAGACCGACGCAGTACGCGACCGTCAGCAGGGCGCCGCGCCCCGCGCTGCCCTCGTTGAAGGCAAGCGCCTGCACGGAGGCGAGGGTGGGGCCGATGCACGGCGTCCAGCCGATCCCGAAGAGCGCGCCGAGGAAGGGGGCGCCCACGAGCCCGGCGACCGGCCGCTTGTGGAAGCGGAACTCGCGCTGGGTGAGCCGGGGCACTAGGCCCATGAAGAAGACACCCATGAGGATCATGAGCACGCCGAGCACCTTGGACAGGGTGTCCTGGTGCTCGCGCAGCGTCTGGCCGAAGTACCCGAACAGCGCCCCGCCGGAGACGAACACGGCGCTGAAGCCGACCACGAAGAGCGAGGCACCCGCGACCATCCGCCCGCGCCGGGCTTCGGCGAGGTCGGTGCCGCTGACCCCGGTGACGTACGAGAGATAGCCGGGAACGAGGGGCAGGACGCACGGCGAGAAGAAGGACACGAGCCCGCCGAGCACGGCGATCGGCAGGGCGAGCAACAGGGCCCCGCTGAGGACCGTCTGGTTCGGGTCGGTGGCTGCGGCGAGTTGCACGTCAGGTCACTTCTCCGCGAGGACCGGCTTGAGCATGTCGCGCAGCTTCTGCTCGCTGAGCGCCTGCAGTGCCCGCGCCGCGACCTTGCCCTCCCGGTCGATGATGAGCGTGGAGGGGATCAGCTGCGGATTGAGCGTGCCCTTCTTGAAGCGGAGCATGAGCTTGCCCGTCGGGTCGTACAGACTCGGGTAGGTGACCCCGTGCGCCTTCTCGAACGCGACCGCGGGGGTGGTGCTGGTGTCGCGGGTGTTGATGCCGACGAACTGTACGCCCTGGTCCTTGACGTCCTCGGAGACCTTGACGAAGTTCTTCGCCTCCAGGCGGCACGGACCGCACCAGGAGCCCCAGACGTTGAGCACGACGACCTTGCCCTTGTAGTCGGCGACGTCGAGCTGCTTGCCGTCGATGGTCTTCCCGGACAGGTCGGGGGCCTGCGTCCGGTCGCCCTTCGTGACCGTGGCGATGCCGTCGGAGCCGGTGACGAAGCCCGTGTTGCCCGACCCGCCGGACTTGCCCCCTGAGCCGCACGCGGACAGGACCAGAGCCGCGACGACGGCGCCGCCGGTGAACAGGGCGGCGCGACTACGCGTACGGATATGGGCAGGGGTGCGGTTCGAGCGCTGGGGGGCATGGCTGGCGGCACTCATGTGAAAAGTTTCGCATGTCCGTTCCGGGGATCTCGCGCACCCCCCTCACGGGCGGAAAACCGCATTTCAGGCGGCGTTTCCGGCGCTCTCCGAAGAGCCCGTCCCGGAGTCCGCGGGGTCCGTGGCGGAGTCCGTGGCGGCACCCTGGAGGAACTGCTTCCAGCCACCCACCGGTTGCTGCCCGACGTCCAGCGTCCGCAGCTTGTCCAGGACGGCCGGATCCTGGACATCCAGCCAGTCCACGAACTGACGGAACGACACCAGGCGTACGTCCTTCTTGCCCGCGATGCGCTTCAGCGCCTCCTCGACGGCGTCCATGTAGATGCCGCCGTTCCACTGTTCGAAGTGGTTGCCTATGAAGAAGGGTGCGCGATTTGTCTCGTATGCCCGGTTGAATCCGCTGATGTACGCCTCGGTGGCCTGCCTGCGCCAGCCCGGGTAGTTGGCGGGGGGCGCCTGGGTGGAGTTCTGCGACTGGTTGGCGAGGATGTTGTAGTCCATCGAGAGGACCTCGAAGGTGTGGCCGGGGAAGGGGATCGCCTGCAGCGGCAGGTCCCACACGCCCCGGCTCTTCTCGGGCCAGATCTGCCGGCCGCCCGGCGAGGAGGCGTCGTAGCGCCAGCCGAGTTCGCGGGCCGTGGGCAGCAGGTTGCTCTGGCCGAGCAGACACGGCGTGCGGCCGCCTATGAGCTCCTTGTCGTAGTCGAAGGGCAGCGCGGGTATGTCGGTCCAGCCCGTGTTCGTACGCCACTCCTTGACGAAGGACTTCGCCTGCTCGATCTCGCTGCGCCACTGCACGGACGTCCAGTTGGCGACCGTGCCCGTGCCGGCGCAGAAGTGACCGTTGAAATGCGTGCCGATCTCGTGGCCGTCCAGCCAGGCCTGCCGGACGTACTTGAGGGTCGACTTGATGTGTTCGTCGGTCAGATAACCGATGTCGGAGGCGCCCGGCACATTGTTCGGCGGAAGATACTTGCGCTTTTTCGACTCGGGCAACAGATAAAGCCCGGAGAGAAAGAACGTCATATGCGCGCCGTGGTCCTCGGCGGCCTTCAGAAAACGCGGGAAGACACCGTTCCCGACATCCCCCGCACCGTCCCAGGAAAAGATCACGAACTGCGGCGGGGTCTCGCCGGGTTCGAGGGGTATGGGCTTGTCAGGCTGGTTGGGCTGCTTGCCGGTGTGGGCGGTGGAGCCGTCACCGATGGGACGCTCGGTCTTCTTGTTACCACCGTTACCGCTCCCGGCTCCCTTTCCGGAGTCTCCGGAACTCCCGGAACCTCCGGCCTCGCTGGAACCGTCTCCCAGTGTGGTACCGCACCCCGCCAGCCCTATGGCCGCCACAGCACCGGCCCCGAGCCCCAGCATTCCCCTTCGACTGATGTCGCGCATTCCAACCCCGATCGTCGCGCGCCCCGTACTCATGCCGGATGGACACCGAGTTAGAGGGCACGACGAACATGGGGGTTCCAGCGAACTCACATGTATTTCAGAGATTGCAAGGAAATACGCTCAGATAACCCCCCACATACGCTTTGTAACGGGGCGCACGCCCAGAGCTCGCCGTACCCACACCGGGGGCCCGCGCCCCGCAAGGGGCGCGGGGAGCCGGGACGCGGGGGATGGGGCGCAGGGCTGGGAGGGACCGGAACGCTCAGGCTTGGCGCGCGGGAGGACGAGCGCGCGAAGGTCCGGAACTCAGAACCAGGCCGCGGGGAAACCACGCCCCCACCCAAGCCCCGCAAGGGGCGCGGGGAACTGCGCGCCCAGCCACACCCGACCCGCAGCCCCACCACAACCGAAACCAACACCCCCCAGGGGCGCGAGGGCACTCAGGCGCAGAGAACTGGGGCACACAGAACCAGGCCGCCAAGAAACCACGCCCCCACCCAAGCCCCGCAAGGGGCGCGGGGAACTGCGCGCCCAGCCACACCCAACCCGCAGCCCCAACCCCACCCCAACCTCAACCCCACCAAGACCCCAAACCCAGCGGAGCGCCTACGCTCCGAAGGCCTTGTCCTTCCCCTTGACCCCCTTGGCCCCCGCCAGCAAATGAACCGGCACAAGATCCCGAGCCGGCTCGGTGTAACCGACCGACACGATCTTGTCGCCCTGGTACGTGAACGTCGTCAGCGAAGCGAGCGTGCACTGCCTCTTGCGCGGGTCGTGCCACAGCCGCCGCCGCTCCACGAAGCTGCGCACGATCCAGATCGGCAACTGGTGGCTCACACACACGGCCTCATGCCCACGCGCCGCGTCCTTGGCCGCGTCCAGCGCCCCCATCATCCGTACGACCTGCTCCAGGTACGGCTCGCCCCAGGACGGCTTGAACGGGTTGACGAGGTGCTTCCAGTTCTCGGGTCTGCGCAGCGCGCCGTCGCCGACGCCGAAGGTCTTGCCCTGGAAGACGTTGTCGGCCTCGATCAGCCGAGGGTCGGTCGCGAGATCCAGCCCGTGCAGCTCCGCTATGGGCGCGGCGGTCTCACGGGCCCGCTCCAGCGGCGAGGAGACGACATGGGTGACATCCCGCGAGGCGAGGTGCTCGGCGACCCGATCGGCCATCCGGCGCCCCAACTCGGACAGGTGGTAGCCGGGCAGACGCCCGTACAGAATCCCGTCCGGGTTGGCGACCTCGCCGTGCCGCATCACATGTACGACGGTGATGTCACTCATACTGCCGTGGCCTCCGCTGCTGCCCGTGCCGCCGCCGGAAGGGCGTCGGCGATCCGCTGGATCGCCCGCTCGTCGTGTGCCGTCGAGACGAACCATGACTCGAAGGACGACGGGGGCAGATAGACGCCCTGCGCCAGCATCGAGTGGAAGAAGGCGGTGAAGCGGTACGACTCCTGCGCCTTCGCGTCCTCGTAGTTCCGTACGTCCCTGTCCGTGAAGAAGACGGAGAACATGTTGGAGGCGTTCTGCAGCCGGTGCGCCACGCCTTCCTTGGTGAGCGCGTCCGTCACCAGCGTACGGACCTGCTCGGACACCGCGTCGACCCTGTCGTACGCGGCGTCGTCGAGCAGCCGCAGCTGCGCGAGCCCGGCGGCGGTCGCGACGGGGTTCCCGGACAGGGTGCCCGCCTGGTAGACGGGCCCGGCGGGGGCGAGGTGCGCCATGACATCCGCCCGGCCACCGAACGCGGCGGCCGGGAAGCCGCCGCCCATGACCTTGCCGAAGGTCATGAGATCGGGACGTACGCCGTCGATCCCGAACCATCCGGCCTTGCTGGTCCGGAACCCGGTCATGACCTCGTCGGAGATGTAGAGGGCGCCGTTCTCGGCGCAGACGTCACTGAGCCCCTGGTTGAACCCGGGGCCGGGCGGCACGACGCCCATGTTCCCGGGCGAGGCCTCCGTGATCACGCAGGCGATCTCGCCGGGATGGGCGCGGAAGGCTTCGCGCACCGCCTCGAGATCGTTGTACGGGAGGACGATGGTGTCCCCGGCCTGGGCGCCGGTGACGCCGGGCGTATCGGGCAGCGCGAAGGTGGCGACCCCGCTCCCCGCGGCGGCCAGCAGGGCGTCCACGTGACCGTGGTAACAGCCGGCGAACTTGATCACCTTGGCGCGCCCGGTGAATCCGCGCGCGAGACGGATGGCGGACATGGTCGCCTCGGTGCCACTGGACACGAGACGGACCTGCTCGACGGGTTCGACCCGGGCGACGATCTCCTCGGCCAGCGCGACCTCGCCCTCGCCGGGCGTCCCGAACGACGTGCCGCGGGATACGGCTGCCTGGACGGCAGCGTTCACCTCGGGATGGGAATGGCCAAGGATCATCGGCCCCCATGAACAAACGAGGTCTACGTACTCCCTTCCGTCGGCATCCGTCAGGTACGGACCGGTGCCGGACACCATGAACCGGGGCGTACCGCCCACGGCGCGGAACGCTCGCACGGGAGAGTTCACGCCGCCCGGCGTGACGGCAGCCGCACGGTCGAAAAGAGTCTGCGAAACTGGTGCTTCGTACGGATAGCTCACACAAGCATGGTGTCAGAGGCTTCGAAGATCCTGCGGAGAGGTGTTTCAACGCACGTTTCGGCGGGCGGCCGTGGGGGAGGTCACTGACACGATGATCGGGTTGCGTCGCGGGGGTCGCGCGCCTTAGAAAAGCATTCGGGTGGAGATATGCATCGCGGTGGCGGACTGGGCGAGGGGACCGATGACCTCGGTCCTCGGCGTGCCCGGCGGGGAAGGCACCGGCGCGAGGCGGAGGCGGCCGAGGCACGGCAGACAGAGAGTGAGCTCGAGCGGAGCGATCGGATCGATGGGATCAACCGGATCCATCAGATCGATGCCCCCCGGGCCGGGAGCAGGAATGGTGGCCGGGTGGGGGTGACGTACAAATACTTCGGGGCCCCGGACGGCGCGACAGCCGCTCGCGTCCCGATCTCCATGCGCCCAGAGGAACTCGGCGGCGACGAGCTCGGCATGAACGGCATGTTCACGAAGATCAAGCCGGAGACGATGGCCGCGATGGTCCTCACCGGCATCGAGGGCATACCGCTGAACAAGGTCCCCCCTCTCGAACTCGTCGTCCTCCACCCCGACTACGCCGTCGTCAGGCTCCCCATGACCGTCGTCGACCCCCTCCGCGGAATCGGCGAGGAAGCGGTCGGCGCGGCGGCCTTCATCTGGTCCACGGTCCCGGACCGCGGCGGCCCGCGCGACGCGTTCAACGTGTACCAACTGCTCCACGAATGGCAGGACTTCAGCCACCGCCTGCACGAGGCGGGGCATCAGCCGTACTGCCTTGTGTGGCCGTGACCCGGAGTTTTATGGCATGCGGGCGGGGTTTCAGGACCCCGCGCTCGTCATGTGCGCCGGGGGGCCGATAGGCGGCTGTGGCCGGCGCGACCGATCGCGTCCGCAGACCGAGCGGGCGCGGTTCTCCCGGTGATCGCAAGGCCGAGCAGATGGGGCGGCCGGTCTGGGCCTCGACCGCCTCCGCGTCAAGGAAGCCGAGTCCATGCGGGGTTGCGATGACGGGGACGTCCAGTGCCGCGCCTGTGCTGCAGTGATCTGTGCGAGGAAGAAGGAGCAGCGGTCCCTGAGCTTTCCTACTCTGCCGGGCCTTGTCTCGGTGCTGCACGGACGTGCGCGCGTTCGCCTTGTTTCCCGATGAGACTCAGGTACTCAACGGGGCCGGCGCTGGTGGCCCCGAACCAGTGCGGGGTGCGTGTGTCGAACTCCGCGGCCTCCCCGGACTTGAGGATGAGGTCGTGTTCCCCGAGGACAAGGCGGAGCGTTCCGTTGAGGACATAGACCCAGTCATAGCCCTCGTGTGTGCGCAGGTCGGGTTCGGCATCATCCTTTCCGGTCGGGAGGACGAACTTGTAGGCCTGGATTCCCCCGGGCCTACGGGTCAGCGGCAGGATGACCGAGCCGTCGCTGCAGGGGATGGGACGCAGATTGATACGGGGGTCGCCCGTCGGCGGCGCATCGACGAGCTCGTCGAGTGTGACCCCGTAGGCGCGAGCAAGCGGAAGCAGCTGCTCGAGCGTGGGACGCCGCAGGCCCGCCTCGAGCCGGGACAAGGTGCTGGTGGAGATGCCGGTCTCCGCCGCTAGGTCGGCGAGCGTGACGTCCCGATGCAGCCGAAGGCGTTTCAACCTCGGTCCGACGGCGTCAAGAGTGCGGTCAATGGCTTCATCCATCCCGCCATTTTGCCATTCAGCAACAAGGTTTGCGCATCCGCCCTCTCTCTCGGCACCGTGAAGAACGAACCGAGGAACGCACCCGCAGAGGGGTGTCGCGAACGAGGAGGGCGGTCTATGACGCACGGCTTCGACAAGGACTTCTGGGAGCGGCACTGGCAACAGGGGCGTGCTGGGGGCCCCGGGTCCATGGGCGGCAACCCGCCGAACCCGTACCTCGCTCGTGAGACCAGCGGCCTGACACCGGGCACGGTGCTGGATGCTGGGTGCGGCGGCGGTGCCGAGGCGATCTGGCTTGCCTCCCACGGCTGGCACGTCACCGCAGCCGACATCTCCTCCGAGGCCCTTGCTCGCGCTGCCGAGCGGGCGGCGACGAGCGGGGCTCCCGAGCGCCTGCAGTGGGTTGAGGCGGATCTGGGCGTCTGGAGCCCGGGCACGCAGTTCGACCTGGTCATGACGCACTACGCCCACCCGGCGATGCCCCAGCTGGAGTTCTACGACCGCATCGCCGGATGGGTGGCCCCCGGCGGCACGCTGCTCATCGTGGGGCACCTGCACACCTCGGGCTCTACCGGCCGTGGGCACCACCCTCCTGCCGAAGCGTCAGCCACCTCCGCGGCCATCACCGCGCGCCTGGACAGCATGGAGTGGGAGATCGTCACCGCCGAAGAGCACCTCCGCACGCTCACCGGCCACGGGGGCCGAGCGGTCCCCCTCCACGACGTCGTCGTGCGCGCCACCCGACGCCGGTAACCACACCACCCGTCCTACAGCGCCAGGGCCCGCGCTGCTCCGGCGCCGATTCCCCCTGCCTGAAAGGAATCCCATGGCGCCGCGATCCATCCCGAACTCGCGCGAGGCGTCAAAGCACGGGTTCGACGCCGTCGGTTCGCTGTCGTCCGTGGTCGCGACGGTCCGCGGGGTTTTCGAACCCCACCCTCGTCATGTCATGACCGGCTCCCGGCTGCCGGCTGTCGGCTGTCGGCTACGTGTCGGCTATGCGAGCGCGTCCGCTCCTCCTTCCAGCCACACTCGCAGGTGGGAGGGGTGCTCGGCATCCATGTGCACGGTGTTCACGGCTATGGCGGTGCGGCGGGCGGCGGCCTCCGGTTCGCCGGTGTTGGTGTTGACGTCGAAGCGGGGGAAGTTGCTGGACGAGACGTCGAGCCGGATGCGGTGGCCGGCGGCGAAGCGGTTTGCCGTGTCGGGGGCGGTGACCTCGATCTCGTACACCTCGCCCGGGATGAGCAACTCCGGCCTCTCGTAGGAGCGGTGGAAGCGGCAGCGGACTATGCCGTCGGTGAGGTTCATGGCGAAGCCGTGCGGGTAGTCGGCGTTGGGCGGGTGGACGTCGATCATCTTGATGGTGAAGTCGGTGTCCGGGGCCGTGGTCGAGATGTAGAGCCGTGCCGACACCGGGCCGGCCAGCACCACGTCCCGCTCTAGTGGCGGGGTGCTCAGACTGATCACGTCCGGTCGGGAGTCCAGCGGCAGGTACGGCTCACGCGCCCCGTACACCCGGGCGTCCGGGGCGTTCTGGTCGTATGCCCCGCCCGTCATCACCGGCTCGCCCGAGGTGACTTGGCCTCCCATGGTGGGTACCGGTCGGTGCGGGTCGAAGTCGTAGGTCACCGACGCGACGGCCGCGGTGGGCGGGGCCGCGGTGAGGGCGCCGTCGGTGGTGAGGTACAGGGCGACGGGGGCCGTCGACGCCGGCGGCCACTGGGTGTCGGTGCGCCATGCGCCGCCGTGCCGCATCCGCCCTGCCGCGTCCCGTCGGCCGTCGCCTCCGCCCATCAGGAAGTACTGGACGGCGGGGAGGTCTCCGTTCTCCGGATGTCCGCTCTCCGAATGCCCCGGATTCCCCTCGTCCTTCCGGCCCAGCGCCCGGTCGAACCAGCGGCGGCGGAACTCCAGGTACGACGGGGCGAGGTTGCCGTCCAGTGTCGCCCGCGGACCGAAGTCCACGTCTCCGGCGTACGTCTCGCAGCGGTGCCCGTGTGTCCATGGGCCCATGACCAGGTAGGAGGGTGCCGACTTCAGCTCCCGCAGGGCGGTGAAGTTCTCGATGGTGGAGCGGACGTACGGGTCGTACCAGCTGCCCATGTGCAGGCTCGGCGCGTCCGGGAAGCGCTCGTAGAAGCCTCGCCCGTAGATGGCCGGGTTGCGGTAGTAGTCCCCGAAGGTGTCCTGCCGCCACTGCTCCAGCAGAAAGTCCTCGTACGCCGACAGGTGCCGCAGCGGCGTGCAGCCCGGCCGCCACGGCATCGCACCGAACCAGCCCGTCACGTCCACCCGCAGCAGTTCCTCGGCCAGTAACGAGTCCGCCGCCGCCTCCGGGCTCTGCAACGCATGCCGCAGTGCCCAGGTCACCTGCTTCAGCTCGAAGGCGCCGCCCATCCGCATCCCCGCGTCGTACGCGCAGGAGAAACCGCCCGAGTCCTGGAACATGGCGGCCAGCCCCGTCGCCCCTTCGGCGGCCGCGGCTGCCTGGACGTGGGCGGAGTAGGACACTCCCGTCATCACGACCCTGCCGTCACACCACGGCTGGTTCCTGAGCCAGGCGATCGTGTCCGCCCCGTCCGGGCCCTCGCCGAGGTACTTCACGAACGTTCCCTCGGAGTCGCCGCGGCCCCGGCAGTCCTGCCGTACGACGTGGTAGCCGGCTCCGGTGAAGTGCCGGGCGATGTCCTGCGGTTGCGGGACCGGAGCGTCGCTGCGGTCCTGGTCCGAACCGCGCTGCGCGCGCCGGCCGTACGGGGTGCGTTCGAGGAGCACGGGAAGCGCGGTTGACTCCGGCTCGGGTGAGGCGGAGTACAGGTCGGCGGCGAGATGGACACCGTCCCGCATGGGGATGCGCAGGGTTCGGCGCCACAGGGCGCCGCCCTGGAGGGGTTCGGGTCGGCAGGTGTGGGAGGTGTCGTACCAGGTCATTCCCGTGACGCTAAGCACTGGCCGACGTCATGGCGATCACTTGACGCCATCAGGTCAACTGTTCCGCCGGACGGTGACGCGACCGGACACGGGACCTACTGTGCAGCGCAACCCAGGAACGCCCCGCGTCCCATCGCGACGGATCGTGTGCGGCTCTGGGTCCCGTTTCGCACTGCTCGCGGCGCAGCCGCGCCATGCCCTCGTCTCCCTCTCCCCGTCACCCGTCCTCACAGGAGGCCGCCATGAGCACACCCGACAGCCGCGCCAAGGAGGTGCAGGCCACCGAGCCCGACGAGGGGGGTCGTGGCTCCCGGTTCCTCGACCTGGTCGAGCGCGCGGGAAACGCACTGCCGCATCCGTTCTGGCTGTTCTGGATCCTGTGCGGGGTCGTCGCCCTCGTCAGCTGGGTGCTGAACGCCTCCGGCCTGCGGGTCGAGGACCCCTCCTCGGGTGACCTGGTCGGCGTACGCAGCGCCCTGTCGGCGGACGCCGTACGGGACTTGATCACCGGTGCCGAGGAGTCCTTCGTCACCTTCGGTCCGCTCGGCATCGTGCTGATGGTGATGCTCGGCGTCGCGGTCGCCGAGCGTTCGGGACTCTTCGAAGCACTGGCCCGCCGCATGCTGTCGGGCCTGTCCCCCCGCACGGTCGTCGTGGGCGTGGCTCTGGGCGGCGTGCTGGGCAAGTTCCTTTCCGACTCCGCGTACGTGGTCCTGATCCCGCTCGGTGCGGTGGCCTTTCGTGCCGTGGGCCGCTCCCCCATGCTCGGCATGATCGTCGCGTTCGTCTCCATCAACGCCGCGGGCGACGCCAACCCGCTGATCGCCCCCGGTGACGCGCTGTTCGCCTCCGTGGCCACCGAGGCCGCGCATCTCGTCGACAAGGACGTGGTGATCCGCGCGACGGACAACATGTACTTCACCACCGTCTCGGCGTTCGTGCTGGCCGGCACCATCGCCCTGGTCGTGGACAAGATCCTCGCCAGGCGCGAGCACCACCTGACCCCCGACGCGGATCTGGAGGCCGCCGCGGCACAGCAGGTGGTCGCCGCCGGTGTCGACGACGCCACCGAGCTGCGGGCCCTGAAGCTGACCGGGCTGGCCGTGCTCGGCTACGCCACGCTGATCGTGCTCGCTTTGCTGCCTGCCTCGTCACCGCTCCGCGGCGAGGGGGGCGCGATCGTGGAGTCCACCTTCATGAACGCCATCGCCGTCTTCCTCACCGTCTTCTTCCTGCTGATCGGCGCCGTGTACGGGCGGCTCACCGGGCGGATCAGCGGGAGCCGCGCGATACCGGAGTTCATGGCGGACGGAGTGCGCTCCATCGCACCGCTGCTGGTGCTCTTCTTCGCCGTGTCCCAGTTCCTCGCCCTGTTCAAGTGGACCAACATCGCCACGGTCGTCGCGGTCGAAGGCGCGGACTTCCTCGAGCGGTTGGGCGCGCCCACGCTGGTGCTGTTCACCCTGCTGATCGTCGCGGTCGCGCTGATGAACCTCGTCATCACCTCCGGCTCCGCCCTGTGGACCCTGGTCGCCCCGGCACTGGTGCCGATGCTGCTGCTGCTCGGCACCAACCCGGCCACCACCATGGCGCTCTACCGCATCGCCGATTCCTGCACGAACTCCATCACCCCGATGAGCACCTCGTTCATGCTCTGTGTCGGCTACCTGCAGACCCTCCGCCGCAAGGCCGGCATCGGCACCCTGGTCTCCTTCACCCTGCCCATCGCCATGATCATGCTGGTGGTCTGGGTGTCGCTGTTCTTCGTCTGGTACCTGCTGGGCATCCCGCTCGGTCCGGGAGCCCCGGTGCGGTGAGCTCCGCCGTACGCTGACGGCGTGAGCATCGTCCTCGACCTCGGAGGGCTTGGCCCCGCGGACCTCGCGGCCGGGCCCTCCGCGCTGTCGGAACTGATGGCGAGCCTGCATGTGCTCGCCGAACCCGAACACCACCCGGAGGCCGTCGGCTGGACGGCCCGCGCCGCCGCGGCGGGACCCGAGCTGCGCGACGAGCTGTCCGTCTTCGCTCCTCTGTGGGCCCGCTTCCGCTGCCGCCTGTTCTTTCCCCTCACGTTGCCGCTCGCGGCGAGCCTGGACGAGGAGCTGGCGGCGATCGCGGCGCTGCCGGCCGAGGACTTCCTCGAGCTGGTGGCGCCCGGAGTCCTCGGCACCAACGCGCAGCCCGTGCCGCCGGCCCGCGAGCTGCGCGCCGACACCGCCGCCGCGGAGGACTACGCACGCCGCTGCCTGCGCCGCTCCTACGCCCGCGGTGAGCTGGCCCGGCAGTTGGTGGCGGCACCGCTGGAACTGCGGGACCGGCTGCTGGCGGTGCTGCGGGCGGCCGACACCGCGTTCTTCGCCGAGGACTGGCGCACCCTGCGGCCGCATCTGGAGGACCACGCTCGGGAGGTACGTCACCGGCTGGCGGCCCTCCCCCTGGGGGCACCCCCGGCCGAAGTCCCCCAGCCTCCGGCCTGGGGTGCCCCCAGGGGGACTTCGGCCGGGGGGACCCCCATCTCGCTTCGCTCGCCCGCGGATGTGCTCGCCGAGCTGCTGCCGACCGCGGCCCGGGTGGGGCCGGGAGAACGGATACGGCTGGACAAGCTGCAGATCGACGAGGTGAAGGTGGCCCCGCGTCCCCTCGTCCTCGTCCCGTCCGCCCGGGTGTGGCCGCATCTGACGGTCAAGAACGAGCACCCGTCGTGCGTGGTGGTGCAGTACGCGACGCGCGGCACCACCCCGGCCGGAGAGTTGACCCTGCGGGATCTGCACCACCGGCTGATGGCGCTGACCTCGCCCGCCCGGATGGAACTGTGCCGCCATCTGCTGGGCGAGCCCATCACCACCTCGGAGCTCGCCGCCCGGCTCGGCTCCAGCGAACCACAGGTCTCCCACGCCCTGCGGACCCTGCGCGACGCGGGCCTGGTCCGCTCCACCCGGGACGGCAAGCTGGTGCGGCACCGGCTGGCCACGGATGTCATCCGGCGACTGGGCCACGACGTCCTCGCCACCATGGCGCGGTGAACCGACGAGGGAAGCTTGGGGTTACGGAAGGGCGTTCGGGCTCTGAAGCGTCAGACCACCCCGAGGTCGAGCATGGTGTCGGCCACCTTCACAAAGCCCGCGATGTTCGCCCCGACGACGTAGTTGCCCGGGACTCCGTACTCCTCCGCGGTCGCGCGGCAGGTGGTGTGGATGCCGGCCATGATGGCCGCGAGTCGCCGGTCGGTGTCCTCGAAGGACCACGCGTCGCGGGTGGCGTTCTGCCGCATCTCCAGCGCCGAGGTGGCCACGCCGCCGGCGTTGACCGCCTTCCCCGGGCCGAACGCGACGCCCGCCTCCTGCAGCAGGCGCACGGCGGGCGGGGTGGTGGGCATGTTGGCGCCCTCGGCGACCGCCACCACTCCCCCGGCCAGCAGCGTCCGCGCCGCGTTCTCGTCGAGTTCGTTCTGGGTGGCACAGGGAAGCGCGATCGAGCACGGTACGTCCCAGACGGACCCGCCCTCGATGTACCGGGCTCCGGTCACGGTCTGGGTGTACTCCTTGATCCGGCCGCGGCGGACTTCCTTGATGTCCTTGACCAGTTCGACGTCGATGCCTGCCGTGTCGACCACGTAGCCGTCGGAGTCCGACATCGCGACGACCCTGGCGCCGAGTTGGTGCGCCTTCTGCGCGGCGTAGATGGCGACGTTGCCGGAGCCGGACACGACGACCTGCCTGCCGTCGAGGTCCTGGCCGCGTTCGGCCAGCATCTCGGAGACGAAGTAGACGGTGCCGTAGCCCGTGGCCTCGGTACGTACATGGGAGCCGCCCCAGCTCAGGCCCTTGCCGGTGAGCACCCCGGACTCGTAGCGGTTGGTGATGCGCTTGTACTGGCCGAAGAGGTAGCCGATCTCGCGGGTGCCGACGCCGATGTCACCGGCCGGCACGTCGGTGTGCTCGCCGAGGTGGCGGTGGAGTTCGGTCATGAACGACTGGCAGAACCGCATCACCTCGCCGTCGGAGCGCCCTTTGGGATCGAAGTCGGAGCCGCCCTTGCCGCCGCCGATGGGCAGCCCGGTCAGCGCGTTCTTGAAGATCTGCTCGAAGCCGAGGAACTTCACGATGCCGAGGTCGACCGAGGGATGGAAGCGCAGACCGCCCTTGTACGGCCCCAGCGCGGAGTTGAACTCCACCCGGAAGCCCCGGTTGACCCGAACCTGCCCGGCGTCGTCGACCCAGGGGACGCGGAAGACGAGCTGCCGCTCCGGTTCGCAGAGGCGCTCCAGGATCCGGTGGCGCGTGTATGCGGGGTGGCGGGCCAGTACGGGCTCCAGGGACTCCAGCACCTCGCGCGCGGCCTGGTGGAACTCGGACTGTGCGGGATCCCGCGCCTGGAGGGCGGCGTGGACCCCGGCGGTCAGGCGCAGGTCCTCGGCCGGCGTGTGCTGGACGGTCATGGACGTACCTCCGTTGTGTGGCGGGTGCTCGGCCGGCGGCGGGCGGGGCGTACGCGGTCGGTGATGCCCTCCACCGGGGTCAGCGGACGGTCATACCGCCGCTGACCACCAGCGTTTCGCCGGTCATGTAGGTACCGTGGCACAGCTTTTCAGACCCAGTCGGCGATCTCCTCGGGCTGGGCGGCCCGGCCCGACGGGATGCCGGACACGGCCTGTTCCATGCGGCCCCCCGCGCGGGTGCCCGGGGTGTCGACCCAGCCGGGGGCCACCGCGTTGACGGTGATGCCGTCGGCCCCGAGTTCCTGGGCGAGGGAGCGGGTCAGGCAGACCACGGCCGCTTTCGAGGCGCTGTAGAGGAGTTGGCCGGGGGAGACGGCGAAGGCGTCGATGGAGGCGAAGTTGACGACCGATCCGCCTCCGGCGGCGCGCAGCGCGGGGCCGGCTTCGGCGGTGACGTTGAGGGTGCCGAGGACGTTCACGTCGAAGATGCGCCGGTATGTGGCCTCGTCGTAGGTGACCAGGAGGGTGGGTGGATAGATGCCTGCGGCGTTGACGACGGCGCGCAGGTGTTCGGGGGAGCCGAGTGCCGTGGCGACGGCGGCGCGGTCGGTGATGTCCACCGGCACGGGGCGAAAGGCGCGCCCAGCTCCGCGGCCGCCTTGTCGAGGGCGGTGGTGTCGCGGTCGAGGGCGAGGACGGACCAGCCCTCGGCGAGGAAGCGTTCCGCGACGGCCCGGCCCATGCCGCTGGCGGCGCCGGTCACCAGGGCAGTGGACCCGACGGTCGTAGAGGGCTCAGTGGGCGAGGAAGCCGCCATCGATGATCATCTCCGTTCCGGTGGTGAAGCTGGAGTCGTCGGATGCGAGGAAGGCGACGGCACCGGAGATCTCCCGGACATGGGCGCGGCGGCCCATCGGGGTCTGCGGGATCACGCCGCCTTCCTTCTCGTGTGCGTTCATGGGGGTGCTGACCCCGCCGGGGCAGATGGCGTTGACGCGGATGCCGTCGGCGGCCAGTGCGAGGGCGGCGGTCTTGGTGAGCGCGATCAGGGCGGCCTTGCTGGCGCAGTAGGCGGCGTAACCGGCGGCGCCGACCACACCGAAGATCGAGGCGACGTTGACGATCGAGCCGCCGCCGACGGCACGCATCAGTGGTACGGCCGCCTGTATGCCGAGAAGCGGGCCGGTGGTGTTGACGGAAAGGGTGGCGTTCCAGTCCTCGACGCGCTCTTCGAGGAGTGGGTTGACGTGGATGATCCCGGCGTTGTTGACCAGCACGTCCAGGCGTCCGGTGACCGTCCGGGCGTGCTCGACGGCGTGGGTCCAGTCGCCGGGTGATGTGACGTCGAGGTGCAGGTACTCCACGTCGAGCCCGGCTTCCTGGAGGCGGGCGGCGGTGGCTTTGCCTTCGTTGTCGAGGACGTCGCAGGCCAGGACCCGGGCGCCTTCGGAGGCGAGCCGTTCGGCGTGCGAGGCCCCCTGGCCGCGTGCCGCGCCGGTGATCAGAACGGTCCTGCCGGACAGGCGCGGACCGGCCGGTGAGGTGGGAAGCGTGTTCAACAGGGCCTCCTGTGGCGGGTGTCCGTGGGGTTTCTCAGATCGCTGTGCGGGGCCCGGGATGCTCACCGGCAAGGGCCTGAGCCGGGGCGAGACTCTTGGCGGCATGGGAAGAGAAGGCCGGGGAACGGCGCTGCGCGGGCGGCCGTTGACCGCCTCGGCACTTGCGGAGAGTATGAAGAGCCCCGGATCGATCGGTAAACCCTCGAAGTCCGAGAGCTCCTCAAGGCTCAGCCTTTGGCAAGGCTCGGCCGTCGGCAGGCGCTCCTCGGGCAGGCGCTCCCTGGCAGGCGGAATGACTCTGCAGCAGCTGACCTATTTCCTCGCCGCCGTCGAGCACGGCTCGTTCTCCGCGGCGGCCGAGGCGCTGTACATCGCCCAGCCGAGCCTGTCCGAGCAGATCCGGCGCCTGGAGCACTCGCTCGGAGTCCCGCTCTTCGTCCGCACCAACCGGAAACTGGTGCTCACCGAGGCCGGACAGTTGCTGTTGCCCCGCGCCCAGAACGCACTGGCCGCCGCGAAGGAGGCGGAGGAGTCGGTGCGCGGGGTGCGGACGCTCACGGGTGGCACCGTCTCCTTCGGCACGTTCAGCAGCGCACAGCACCTGCTGCTGGGCGATCTGATCGCCGGCTTCCGCGACCGTCACCCCCAAGTGCGGGTCCGTGTCGTCGGGCTCAACTCCTCGGAGGTCGCCGACGCCGTCCGGGACGGCACCCTGGAGGCAGGGCTCGTATCCCTGCCCGTGGACGACCGCGGACTGGACGTGAGCAACGCGGTGTGGACATGCGAGGCCGTCTACCTCAGCACCGACCCGTCGCGCGTCACCGAGCCGCTCACGGCCGAGCGGCTGGCCAAGGCGCCCCTCATCCTCCCCGAGGCACGCTGGGGCAACGCCGACCCCACCCGGCGCCGCCTCCTGGAGCGGGCTCAGAAGGCAGGCTTCACCCTGACCCCCGCGGTCGAGGTCGAGTCACCCGCTCTGGCCATCGCCCTCGCCGCCCGTGGAGTCGGCGACACCGTCAGCTCCCTGCCCCTCGCCCGGTGCCTCGGGTACATGGAGCGCCTGCTCTCGGTCCCGCTGGACCCGCCGCTGCACGAGACCTTCGCGTTCATCACCCGGCGCGAGGCGCACCTGTCCCCCGCCACGCGCGTGCTGATGGAGATGGTCACGAAGCACCTGGGGCGGCTGGGCACCTCCGCGCAGCCATAGGCAAGCCCTATGGGGATGCCGGAAATCGCGCATTCACCTGGAGCGGTCCCGCCGTCAATACTTTGGGCATCCCGACGGGCCGACCACTCGTCCCTGACCGCGTCTGGATACGCCGAAGCCTCCGCCGCCCGCAAGGATCCCCGTCCACGTCGAACCGCCGCGTGACGAGACGGCTTCGGAATTCCCCGCCCCGGACCACGAAGGGAATCCACATGCCCCGCTACTGCGTCATCGGCGCCGGCGCCGCAGGTGTCTCCGCCCTCCAGCAGCTCCGCCGACTCGGCCACGACGTCGACTGCTTCGAGAGGACCGACCGCGTCGGCGGCCACTGGCACACCGACTACGACGCCCTCCACCTCATCACGGCGCGCGACATGACGGCGTTCGAGGACTTCCCGATGCCGGCCGACTATCCGCACTTCCCGCGCCGCGACCAGGTGCGCGCCTACATCGAGTCCTACGCGCGCGAGCACGGCCTCTACGACGTCATCCGGTTCGGCACCGCCGTGACCGGCGTCGAGCCGGCCGAGGCACCCGAGGGGGCCACCGGCGCGCGTACGGGCTCGTACGGCTGGCGGGTGACCACCTCCGCCGGCGATGACGAGGCCTACGACGGCGTCCTGGTGGCCAACGGCCATCTGTGGGACCCCAGGATCCCGGACGTCCCCGGCGAGTTCACCGGCCGGACGATCCACTCGGGCGTCTACCGCAACGTCTCCGACCTGGAGGGCGACCGCATCCTCGTCGTCGGCGCGGGCAACTCCGGCTGCGATCTGGCCGTGGACGTCGCCCAGCACCGTCTGGACGCCGACATCGTCATCCGGCACGGATCATGGTTCCAGCCGAAAACCTACTTCGGTGTCCCCCGCCAGCAGGTGCCGTTCCTGGCCGACTTCTCCCCCACGGAGCAGGATCTGATCAGCCGGCTCATGGCCCGCCTGTCGATCGGCGAGTGGCACGCCTACCCGGGCCTGCCCGAGCCCGAGGGAGCCACGCTCGCCGAGGGCCGCGCCGTCGTCAACGACCTCCTGCTGTACTGGATCCACCACGGCCGCGTCACCGTCCGCCCGGGCATCGAGCGGTTCGACGGCGCCACCGTCAGCTTCTCCGACGGCACGGCCCGCGACTACGACACCATCCTGTGGGCCACCGGCTTCAACGTCCGGCTCCCGTTCCTCGATGACTCCCTGTTCCCCTGGACCGCCGGGGCGCCGGTTCGCTACGCGGGCGGCATCGTGACCGAGTCGGTCGAGAAGCTGTACTTCATCGGCCTCATCGCCCCGCGCGGCCCTCAGATCCCGATCTACGGCATGCAGGCCAAGCTCGTGGCCAAGATGATCGAACTGCACGAGCAGGCCGGCCAGGGAGGCGCCCCGATCGCCCAGTACCTGGCGTCCCTTCAGGAGCCCGAGACCGGCATCGACGTGGTCCGCGACGGCTGGCTGCGGCAGATGGCCGACACCGAGCGCCTGCTCGCCGCCTACGCGATGTCCTCGGGCAACGCGGCGCCCTCGCTCCAGACGGTGTAGGCGCCGCGGTTCCGGTTCAGGGCTTCCGTCACGCGTGAGGCGGGGTGTCGGCCGAGGACGGGCCGGCGCAGCAGGTGCTGCCCTGTTGCCTGGCGAGGGTGTCCGCGTCGGCCTTGACGACGTACACCTCCCAGGGTTCCTGGCCGGGTCCGTGGACCCAGACCTTGTCCTGGAGGGCGTAACAGCAGGCGGTGTCGCTCTCCTCGGTCGTGGCCAGGCCCACCTCGCTCAGGCGGGTCGTGGCCGCGCGGACCGCTTCGGTGCTCTCGACCTCGACGCCGAGGTGGTCCATGCGCGTCGTCTCACCCGCGGTGCCTTCGATCAGGACGAGCTTGAGCGGGGGCTCGGCGATGGCGAAGTTGGCGTAGCCGTCGCGGAGTTTGGCGGGCTCGGTGCCGAAGAGCTTCGTGTAGAAGGCCACGGACCCGGCGAGGTCGGGGACGCGGAGGGCGAGCTGTACACGGGATGACATGGCGAACCTCCTTGGGTGGTGGGGAGTTCAGCAGCCGCCGGAGGCGGTGACCGGGGCGCCGATGCCGATCTGGAGGGTGGTGGGGGCGGCGGCGCAGCAGCCGCCACCGGACTGATCCGCGTTCTGTTCCGCGTGCTGTTCGGGCTCGTCGAAGAGGCCCGCGCCGCCGCAGACCCCGGTCTCCGGGAGGGTGAGTTCGACGCGCTCGGCGGCCTCCTGGTCACCTGCGATCGCGGCGGCGATGGAGCGGACCTGCTCGTAGCCGGTCATGGCGAGGAACGTCGGGGCGCGGCCGTAGGACTTCATCCCGACCAGATAGACGCCCTGCTCCGGGTGGGAGAGCTCGTTCACGCCGTGCGGGTAGACGGTGCCGCAGGAGTGGACGTTCGGGTCGATGAGCGGGGCGAGTGCGGCCGGGGCCTGGAGGCGCCCGTCGAGGCCGAGGCGGACCTCCGAGAGGAAGGACAGATCCGGGCGGAAACCCGTCAGGACGATCACCTCGTCCACCGCGTCGAGGCGGCGGCCGTCCTCCGCGACCAGGACGAGCCGGTCGCCGTCCCGCTCGACGGCCTCCGTGCGGAAGCCGGTGACGGCGGAGGCGTGTCCGCTCTCCACGGCGGCCTTGGCCCGCAGCCCGAGAGCGCCCCGGGCGGGAAGCTGGTCCGCTTCGCCACCGCCGTAGGTCTGAGCGCCGATACCGCGGCGCAGGATCCACACCGCGTGCGTACCGTCCTCCTCCTGGGCCAGGTCGGCGAGGTACGCGAGGGCGGTGAAGGCCGAAGCGCCGGAGCCGACGACGGCGGTGCGCCTGCCCGCGTAACGGGCGCGGACGGACGGATCCCTCAGGTCCGGGACGCGGTAGGAGATGCGGTCGGCCCCCGTCTTCTCGCCGAGGGCGGGCAGACCGTTCGCGCCCAGCGGGCCGGGGGTCGACCAGGTGCCGGAGGCGTCGATGACCGCGCGGGCGGTGATGCGCTCCTCGCGGCCGCGCGCCGTGCGGAGGTGCACCGTGAAGGGCTGCTCCTCACGTCCGGAGTCGACGACGCGGTCCCGGCCGGCGCGGGCTACGCCCGTGACCGTCGCTCCGTAGCGGACCCTGTCCGCGAGGACATCGGCGAGCGGCTGGAGGTAACCCTCGGCCCAGTCGCCGCCGGTCGGGTACGTCGCGCCCTCGGGACGCACCCAGCCGGTCGGGGCCAGGAGCTTCTCGGCCGCCGGGTCGGTGACCTCCGCCCACGTCGAGAACAGGCGCACATGCGTCCAGTCCCGCACGGCCGTGCCGGCGGACGGGCCGGCCTCCAGGACCAGCGGTTCCACGCCGCGTGCGACGAGGTGGGCCGCTGCGGCCAGCCCGATCGGGCCGGCTCCGACGACCACGACGGGCAGCTGGTCGGTGGTGGGAGCACTCACGACGGTTCCCCTTCACTTCCCTGTATCGACATCCGTCGATCTCTCGGCGCTGCCCAGCATCCCACCTGTTTCGACAAGCGTCAACATAGACATTCATCAAATTCATGCGTCGGCGGCGGCCGGTGCGCGGGCCGTGCCGCTCATGCGGTGGGCGCCCCTCCCTTGTCGTGCTCGGAGAGGTGCTCGAAGGTCTCGCCGGTGGCGGTGATGGTGCGGGTGACGTCCCGGCCGCCGTACACCCAGTAGATGCGCATGACCCCCTCGCCCCGGTTGAAGAACCGGTGCGGGACGCCGGCCGGGACCCAGGTCGCCTGGCCGGCCTCCAGGTCGAAGAACTCGCCGTCGATCTCCGCGGTCGCCCGGCCTTCGAGGACCAGGACCGACTCCTCGACGTTGTGGCTGTGCAGGGGCAGGCCGGTGCCGGGCTGGAACACCGTCTGACCGGTCGTGATGACGGCCTGCTCCGAGTTCCACTTGCCGACGTAGGGGATGGTGGCGACACCGCCGCCGCGGTCGAAGCGTTCGACCTCGTCGGGGTGGATGAGCAGGTTCGGCTGGGCGGGCTGGGCGGGCTTGGCGCACATGGGAGGTGAGCTCCGATCGGTCCGTCAGGAGTGGTGGAACAGGCGGCGGGAGAGGGTGTTGACCTGGCTGCCGGGGACCACGTACTTGGCCGCCGCCTCGCGCCAGACCTTGAAGTGCGGTGCGGCGCGGTGGGCCTCGACGGCGGCCTCGTCGTCGTAGATCTCGTGGAAGACGAAGTGGTGGTCGTCCGCCAGGTCGCAGACGACGTCGAAGAAGCGGCAGCCGGGCTCGTCGGTGAAGGAGCGCTCGGCGTTCTCCTCGATGGCCTTGAGGAAGTCGTCACGGCGGCCGGGGACGACCTGGAGGGACACGGTCAGCGCGATCATGCGGAAAGCTCCTCGGGGGAGGACTTGGGGACGGACCCGGGGGTGGGGGTGGGCAGGGGTACGACGGTGGCGTCGGCGATGCGCGCGAGGGAGGCCCAGGTGTCGTCGACGACCGTGATGCCCTCGGTGCGCAGGCGCTCGGCGGTACGGATCTCCGGCTCGCCGGGGACGAAGATCTCGGCCGTGCCGGGGGCGACGGGGGTGGACTTGGTCTCCTCGATCAGGTCCTCCATCCTCCGCTCGAACTCGGCCGGGTCGGCCATCGACCGGATGTCGACGCAGATCAGCAGGTGACCGACGCCGCTGCGGCCGGTGGGGCGGTAGGGGCCGACGACGGAAGAGCCGAAGGCACTGCCGGTCAGCACGCCCGCCAGCACGTCGAACATGAAGGAGATGGCGTAGCCCTTGTGGCCGGCCATGGGCAGGATCAGGCCCTCGACGGCGCGGCGCGGGTCGGTGGTCGGCACACCGTCCGCGTCGGCGGCCCAGCCCTCCGGAATCGGCTCGCCGCGCTCCTGGGCGTGGTAGATCTTGCCGCGTGCGACGGCGGTGTTGGCGATGTCCATCACGACCGTGCCGTAGCGGCCTCCCGGGGCGGCGATCGACCACGGGTTGGTGCCGATGCGCTTCTCCCGGCCGCCCCACGGGGCCATCGCCGGACTGGCGTTGGTGGCCAGCAGCGCCACGCAGCCCTGCTCGGCGGCCTTGCGGGTGAAGTACGCGGCCGTTCCGAAGTGACCGGAGTCGCGCACCGCGACCGCGCTGATCCCGTGGCGACGGGCACGCTCCACGCCCCACGCCACCGCACGGTCGGCCAGCACCTGACCGAGACCGTCGCGGCCGTCCACGACGAGTACGGCGCCGTTGTCGGTCACGATCTCCGGGGAGGCGACCGCGGCGGTCGCTCCGCTCTCGATGCGGCTGAGGTACCACGGCAGGCGCAGCATCCCGTGGGACGGATGCCCCCACAACTCCGCGGTGACCAGGGTGTCCGCGAGCAGGCGGGCGTCCGCGGGCGGAACGCCGTGGGCTTCGGTGGTGGCGGCGGCGAAATCCAGCAGGTCGGCGGCGCCGACGGTATACGGCATGAGACGGCCTTCGCATCGAGCAGACGGGAGGCGGTTAGCCTGTTGTATGCACTCCTGTATACATCACGTGATGCACGAAAACCAAGGTACGGGGAGCAGGACGACTCAGCGGGCCACGTCCACCTGGATGTCCACGCCGATCGCGAGGTCCTGGCCGGTCAGGCTGTCGATGAGTGCCTGCGACGTCTGCGCCAGGTGGTGCCGGGAGGCCGCCTCCGCCGCCTGGGCGTCTCCCTGCGTGATCGCCTTCAGCATCGCGCGGTGCTCCTCCAGCGACGTCAGCATGCGGCGCGGCCCGCTGTGCGAGAGGTGCCGCAGGCGTACGGTCTGGCTGCGCAGGTCACGAATCGTGCGGGCGAGGTAGGGATTGCGGCAGGCGGCGATGACCTCCTGGTCGAAGCCCTCGGTCACCTCGTAGAACCGCTGGAACGACCGCGCCTGCGCGGCGGCGTCCAGCGCGCGGAACGACTCGTCGAACTCCTCCAGCCGGCCCAGCAGTTCACGGAACGGCACCAGCACGCGCTCGTCGGCCGCCCCTGCCGTGGCGACCGACGCGGCGGCCCGGGGCTCCAGCAGCATCCGGAACTCGAACAGGGCACGCACACCGCCCAGCGAGATCGCGGCCACCCGGGCCACCTCACCCGGCACGAAGTCGACCAGCCCCTCCCCGGCAAGCCGTCGGATGGCCTCCCGCACCGGCGTCCGCGAGGCGCCCAGTTCCTCACCCAGCTGGACCTCGCTCAGCTTGGCCCCCGGGCGCAGCCGCAGCGACTCGATGTCACCCTTCAGCCGCTCGTAGACCGCTTCGCTCTTACCAGTCGCCCGGGCCATGAAACTCCCTGTCCATCCCGCCGCACACTCACCTGTATACAGGTTACGGCGTGCGCGACGTCCGGCGTGCGACGTCCGGCGTGCGGCGTGCGGCGGCGTACGTGCCGGGCCCCGACCCGTCATGGCTCGGAGCCCGGCACGAAGTGGCCGCCCGGTCGGCGGGCGGCCTGTCCCGGTCTGCCGGCGCGACGTGTGGGACAGGCCGGGACGTTCGAGTGCGCCACCGGGGGCGCAGGCGCGGGGAATGGTCAGGCGTTCAGAGCGTCGATGAGGGCCTTGGTGACGTCCTCGGTGGAGGCGGTGCCGCCGACGTCGCGGGTGAGGATTCCGGCGCCCGTGGTCGCCTCGATCGCCTTCTGCAGGCGGGCCGCCTGGTCGGGAAGACCGAAGTGCTCCAGCATCAGGGCGGCGCTGCCGACCGCGCCGATCGGGTTGGCCAGACCCTGGCCGGCGATGTCCGGGGCGGAACCGTGGACGGGCTCGAACATGCTGGGGAAGCGGCGCTCGGGGTTGAGGTTGGCGCTGGCGGCCAGGCCCAGGCTGCCTGCGAGCGCGCTGCCCAGGTCGGAGAGGATGTCGGCGTTGAGGTTGGAGGCGACGACGACGGAGAGGTCCTCGGGGCGGAGGACGAACTTCGCGGACATGGCGTCGACCAGCACGCTCTCGGTCTCCACGTCGGGGTAGTCGGCGGCGACGCGCTTGAAGACGTCGTCCCACAGGACCATGCCGTACTGCTGCGCGTTGCTCTTGGTGACGGAGGAGACCTTGCGGCGGGTTCGGGTGCGGGCCAGGTCGAAGGCGAAGCGCATGATGCGCTCGCAGCCCACCTCGGTGAACAGGGCCGACTGGACGGCGACTTCGCCGCCCTGTCCGCGCGCGGCGAGGTTGCGGCCGCCCAGGCCGGCGTACTCGCCCTCGCTGTTCTCCCGGACGACGACCCAGTCCAGTTCGGTGTCGTCCGCCTTGCGCAGCGGGCTCTGGACGCCGGGCAGGAAGTGCACGGGGCGGACGTTGGCCCACTGGTCGAAGTTCTGACAGATCTTCAGCCGCAGTCCCCACAGGCTGACGTGGTCGGGGACGGTGGGCCAGCCGACGGCTCCGAAATAGATGGCGTCGAAGTCCTTGAGCCGGTCCAGGCCGTCGTCGTCCATCATCTTGCCGGTCCGCTCGTAGTAGCCGCAGCCCCAGGGGAACTCCTGCCAGTCGAAGGCGAAGCCTCCCTGTGAGTCTCCCCGGGAGTCCGCGGCCAGCGCGTCCAGCACGGCGCGGCCCGCGGCGACGACCTCGGCGCCGACACCGTCGGCGGGGATGGCGGCGATACGGAAGGTGCGGGTTGTGGTCACTGGGAGCCTCCGGTGGTGGGTTCGACGTATTCGAGTCAACCCAGTGGGGCCGTGCCCCGTCCAAGACGCGCTTCCGATACGGCATATAGGCGCAACCGATCGATGCGGCGGCTACGACGTCCCGGTGCCCTTCCGCCGGGCGTACGAACGCGTCAGCTCCAGGAACGCGCGGGCGCCCGGGGTGAGGTGGGCGGGCAGGCTGATCATGGCGACGTGGAGATGCGCCGTGGGCTCGATGGACGCCACGGCGGCACCGCAGCGGCGGGCGAGCCGGGTCCATGAGGCGGGCAGCACCAGAGCAGGATCAGCGAGCCGAGGCTGGTCAGCGTCGACAGCCCGAACTTCCTGTTCCTGTTCAACCTCGTTGTCGCCACCGTCGCCCCCTTCGCCGTCGACGGCACACAGGGCCTCCTGACCAGCGTCGGCATGGGCGTCGTCTCACTCGGCGCCGGCCTCAGCCTCCTCAAGGGCCGCGCCCAGCGAGCCTGACGCGATGCACGATGGCGTGCCGGGGGACCAACTTCCCCCCGGCGCTGTCCGATCCATTGACTTTGATTTCGTCCTGTCACTACCGTCGCTCGACTTTCGAACAACGTTCGATATTACGAACGACTGGTGCGCCCCGTGGAGGACGACTCATGCGCCGCAGAACCGGTCCCAGACCAAGACCAAGACCCAGCCCCAGACGCCGTCACCGCACGACGACCGCGCTGTTCGGCTCTTTCCTGTCCGTGACGCTGGCCGCGACGGGCACGGTGGCGAGTCCGGCCCAGGCGGCGGACGACCCCAACGCGGTCGCCCTCGACAAGGACGCGATCCTCGCCGCGAATCAACTCGACGAGCGGCAGTGGTACAAGGACAACATCCCGTTCCTCGACACCCCCGACAACGACATCGACGACGTCTACTACTACCGGTGGAGCACCTTCAAGCGTGCGCTCCGCTACACCGTGCCGGGCACGGGCTACGTCTCGACCGAGTACGACGTGCCGATCGGCTACGCGGGAAATCCGTACACCGCGCTCCCGGACGCCGCCGGCTATCACCTGCTCGACGGGCGCTGGCTGCGCAACCGCGACTACGCGGGTGACTACCTGGACTTCTGGCTGCGCGGGGCGGGCAACTCGGGCGCACGGAACTTCAGCGAGTGGATCACCAGCGCCGCGTACCAGCGCTATCTCGTCACCGGGGACGCCGCGCAGATCAAGTCCGCGCTCCCCCATCTCATCGCGCTGTACAAGCGGTGGGACTCGAACTTCACCAACGACATCACGGTGAACGGCACCGCCTCGACCAGCGACCTGTACCACCAGACGCCGCTGTCCGACGCCACCGAGTACACCGAGACGTCGATGCACAGCAGCAACTGGTTCAGCGGCGGCCCCGGTTACCGGCCCACGATCAACGCGTACATGTTCAGCGCCGCCCAGGCGATCAGCAAGATCGCCACCATGAACGGGGACACGGCGACCGCGAACGAGTACGGCGACAAGGCCGCGGCGCTCAAGGCGGGCGTGCAGAACTCCCTCTGGGACCCGCAGCGCAATTTCTTCATGCAGGTCTACAACACGCACAGCACCAACGGCACCCTGAAGCAGACCAGGACAACCTGGCGGGAGGCGATGGGCTTCGCCCCCTGGGCGTTCAACCTGCCCGACGCGCAGTACTCGTCGGCATGGAAGTACCTGACCGACTCGAAGCGGTTCAAGGCGCCGTTCGGGCCCACGACGCTGGAGCGGGTGCACGACTTCGAGGCCGAGCAGGCCACCCGCAACCACGCGAACGTCTTCAACTCGTCGACGGCGTCGAACGGTTCGTACGTCGGCCAGATGGACTTCGACGACAGCTACGTCACCTTCACCGTGGACGCGCCCGGCGCCGGCACGTACCCGGTGACCGTGCACTACGCCAACGGCACCAGCGGCACGTCGACCCACAAGCTCATCGTCAACGACAACACCGCCAACCCGATCACCGTCAACTACGCGCCCACCGGCGCCTGGCAGAAGTTCTCCGAGTCGCAGGCAGTCACCGTGCAGGTCCCCATGAAGGCCGGGGCCAACACGCTGAAGTTCGCCAAGGGCACGAGCTTCGCCGAGCTCGACCGGATCACGGCGAACCCGTACTTCAACTACGAGGCGATCCCCGCCGAGCAGAAGCGCGACGACGCCAACTGCTGCCACTGGAACGGCCCGAGCTGGCCGTACCAGACGAGCCAGATCCTGACCGGCATGGCGAACCTGCTCCAGGACTATCCGGCGCAGAGCTACGTCACCAAGGCCGACTACCAGTCCATGCTGGCCCAGTTCGCCGACCTCCAGCACAAGGACGGCAAGCCCTACGTCGCCGAGGCCGCCAACGGTGACACCGGCGAATGGATCTACGACGGCTTCAACTTCAGCGAGCACTACAACCACTCCAGCTTCAACGACCTGGTGCTCACCGGTCTGCTGGGCATCAAGCCGCAGGCCGGCAACACGCTGGTGCTGAGGCCGCTGATCCCGTCCAACTGGGACTACTTCGCGGTGGAAAGCCTCCCCTACCACGGACACACCTACTCGATCCGCTGGGACCGTGACGGCTCGCACTACGGCAAGGGCAGCGGCCTGCAGATCTTCCAGGACGGCCAGCGCATCCACCAGTCCTCGACCATCGGCAACACCACCGTGAACGTGGCCGCCCCGGTCACCCCGGCGCCGGCCACACGGATGATGAACGTGGCGGCCAATCCGCTGACCGCCGAGCAGGACTGGCTCGGGCGCACCATCACCCAGCCCTACCCGAAGGCCTTCGCCTCCTACACCAACACCGTCTCCAACGGCCCGCACTGTCACAGCGGCCAGACCTGCAAACCGACCACCTTCGACGCCCCGCTGCGGGCCACCGACGGCTGGATCCGCTACGACAAGATCCCCGACGACCGGTGGACCAACTCCGGCTCACCGAACGCGACCGACCATCTCGGTGTGGACTTCGGGGCGCCGCGGAAGATCAACGAGGTCAAGTTCTACACGTACGACGACGGCGCCAACATCCGGGTCCCGGCGAGCTACACCGTCCAGTACCTCAAGGACGGGGCGTGGGCGAACGTCCCGAGCCAGACCAAGAGCCCCGCAACGCCCGTCGCCAACAACGCCAACGAGGTGACCTTCCCGACCGTCACCACCTCCCAGTTCCGGGTCGTCCTCACCCCTCAGGCGGGCAAGTTCGTCGGCGTCACCGAGCTGGAGTCCTGGTACCCGGAGACACCGGCCCTGAAGATCATCAACAAGAACAGCAACCTGGAACTCGGCATCTCCGGTACCTCGATCGCCGCCGGAGGCGCGGTCCAGCAGCAGACGGCCGACACCACGGCCAACCACAAGTGGAAGCTCGTTCCCGCCGAGAACGGCTACTACAAGATCTTCAACGCCAACAGCGGCCAGGTACTGGGCATCAAGGACGCCTCCAAGACAGCCGGTGCCACCGCACTGCAGTGGGGCGACACGCTCACCGCCGACCACCTCTGGTCCGTGGTGGACGCCGGTGGCGGCTACTGCAAACTCGTCAACAAGAACAGCGGCATGGTGCTGGGGATCGACGGGATGTCCACGTCATCCGGGGCCCAGGCCCTGCAGTGGGACGACAACGGCACCGCCGACCATCTGTGGCGCATCGTCACCGATGACGGCGGCACCCCGTTCAACGGCTCCTGAGCCACGGGAGGGTACCCGTCTGTACAGACGGGTACCCTCCCGGTCCCTCTCGGGGCCCGGCCCGACACCGACGCCGCGTTCGACCCCTCGGGCCGGCTGCTCGCCGTCGTCGGGGACGCGGCGCTGTACCTCTTCGCCGTGCACGAACCCGGATGACGTATGGGGGGATGGGGGGATCGGGGAGGGGGATGAAGGATGATGAACGGGTTCGGCCAGGCCGAGGAGGGGGTGCGTCGTGACCAGTCGCTGGCTGATGCCGCGCCGGGGTGCGGAGGTGCGGCCGGAAGGTTCGGAAGGTCCGGGGAGCGTAGTCGGTTCGACGCGAGCCACAGCCATCCTCGACGTGGAACATCCGATCGTGGCGGCCCTCGTGGAGCGCGTACGGCGGGAGGCGGGGCCGGAGGGCGGTGCTCGCGCGGCGCTGCGGTTGGCACACGGGATCATCGCGCGCGAGGTGCGGCCGGTGTACTCGGTGGAGGACCGGCACCCCGCCTCACGGACCCTGCGGCTCGGCCGGGGATCCTGCAGCCAGCGGATGGCCGTGCTGGAGTCGGTGGCCCGCGCGCTGGAGGTGCCGACGAGGGTGCGTGGGCTGCTCGTCGACGGATCCTTCTGGTATCCGCGGTTCCCGCGGCTCAAGCCCCTCGTCCCCGAGCACGTGCTGCTCGCCTGGCCCGAGTTCCTGTTGGACGGCGAGTGGGTGCCGATCGCCGAGCTGTTCGGGAGCCTGAGCGAGCTGCGTGCGTCCGGGGGCGCGGAGTTCACCAACAGGGGCGGCGAGACCCTCTTCGACGCCGTGTCGCGTACAGCCGTGGACTGGGGCGGGAACGGGAACGGGGCCGGTACGTGTGACAGCACCGGCACCGCGTGCGACCTGTCCGCCCATGTCGTCCTCGAACTCGGCCGTTTCGACTCCCGCGACGAACTCTTCGCACGCCACGGTCAGACCTTGTGCTGGACGGCACGCCACATCTCGGAACCCGTACTCGGCCGCTGGAGCGCGGGCGCCCGCACCACGTCGCGGGCCTGAGCCGCCAGCCGCCCGGATTCTGAAGTTCTCCCCGGTGGCGGACAGCGGTACGCGGCCGTGGGGCCGGAGCCTGGTGACGGCTCCGGCAATCCGGGCGCGTACCCGAAACCTCGAACGCTCGCTCACGCGGCCAGCGCCACCGCTCCCACCGCCGGTGTCCGCAGGGTTCGCCGGGTCGTGACGAGGCTGGTCACGAAGGTCGCCGCCGTCGCCGCCGCGACGATGCCCAGCCAGATGCCCAGGCCCTGGCCCGGCAGGACGCCGTCCGTGCGGACCATGGTGAAGGGGAGGATCCCCGCCAGCCCGGCCGCCGTGCCGAAGAACACGCCCGTCGCCGTGACGACGAGGGACTCGACGCCGACCATGCCGAGGACCTGGCCCGGAGTCGCGCCCGCCAGGCGCTGCCGGCCGAACTCCCGGCCGCGGTACGTGGTCGCCGCGTACAGGGAGTTGATCAGCATGATCAGGGAGAAGACCACGATGATGCCGACGACCGTGAGGTTGAGGGTCTCCAGGTTCTTGTCCTCGACCGACTTGGCAAGGCCGGAGGCCTTGATCGCGTCGCTCTCTACGGCCTGCATGTAGAGGGTGGCCGTCGCCATGCCGGTGAAGAGGATCAACGGCATGAGGACACCGGACAGTTGGGCCGCGCGCTCCCGCATGTTGCGTACGGCGAGCCAGCCGCTCGGGCCCGACAACGGGAGCCGGTCGAGCAGTCCCTTCAGCAGCCTCGGCGACAGCAGCGCGCAGCCGACCGAGAGCAGGATCGCGCCGTAGGCGGGCGGCGCCATCAGCGCGGCGTCGGAGGCGGAGAACGCGAAGGTGGAGCAGGTCGAAAGACCGCCGAGCACCAGGGCCGCGTACGCGAAGAACTTCCGCCCCCGGCCACGGGACCGGCGCCGGTGCGTCGCACGCCGCACCGCGAGGAACGCCGCCCCCGCCGAGGCGAGCAGGGTGATGTCGATGCCCGACATCAGCGCGACGGGCCCGAAGGAGTAGTCGACGGACCGGGCGACCTGACCGCTGTCCTGGAAGAGGTCCAGCAGTGCCTGCCCGCCGAGCATCGCCGGCCCGATCGCGAGCAGCGCGCCCACCAGGGCGACGACCACCGACTCCCCCACGACCATCCGCTTGATCTGCGCCGGAGTCGCGCCGGAGCAGCGCAACAGTTCGATCTCGGAGGCGCGTTGACGGACGTTCACCGTCAGGGTGGAGGCGACGGCGAAGAACACCAGCAGGGTGCCGTAGCCGCCGACAACGCCGGCAGCGGTGGACAGGGTCTCGGCACTGACGGAGTCGACACCCTTCGCGCCGGCCGTGTCGTGCATCGAGTTGAACGTCATGATGATCGCCGCGCCCAGGAAGGCGGACAGCAGCGTCGCGGTGAAGCGCCCGGGGCGCCGCCGGATGGAACGCAGGGCCAGAGCGAACATGACTCACACCTCCATCGGAACGTCGGAGACGGAATCGCCCAGGTGCGCCAGGCGTTCGGCGACCGCGTCGACCGTCGGCCGGTGCATCTCGCCCGCGAGCCGCCCGTCCGCCAGGAAGAGGACCGAGTCGGCGTACGACGCCGCCACCGGGTCGTGGGTCACCATGACGACCGTACGGCCGTGCACCCGTACCGCCTCCTGCAGCAGTCGCAGGACGTCGCGGGCGCTGCGGGTGTCCAGGGCGCCGGTCGGCTCGTCGGCGAAGATCACGCGCGGCTCGGTGACCAGGGCGCGGGCGATGGCGACGCGCTGGCGCTGGCCGCCGGAGAGCTGGTCGGGCCGGTGGCCGAGTCGGTCGCCGAGGCCGACGGCCGTGAGGATCTCCTGCACACGGGCCCGGTTGACGCGCCGCCGGGCGAGCTTGAGCGGCAGGATCGTGTTCTGGGCGACGGTGAGCGTGTCCAGCAGGTTGTACTGCTGGAAGACGAAACCGATCCGGCTGCGGCGGAACTTCGTCAGCTCGGCCTCGCTGCCGCCGGTCATCTCCGCGCCGTCGACCACGACGATGCCGCTGTCGGGCCGGTCGAGTCCGGCCGCGCACTGCAGCAGGGTGGACTTGCCGGAGCCCGAGGGGCCCATGACCGCGGTGAACGTGCCGGGCGCCAGGGCCAGCGTCACCGCGTCCAGCGCGGTCACGGCGCTGTCGTCGCTCCCGTAGGTCTTGCTGACCTTGACCAGCCGCAGGGCCTCGGCGGCGGGTCGCGCATCGTGCGTACGTCGACTGGTTCGACGAAACATCGTCATCACCCTCCGTGGGGGCCCTCGTTGTGGCCCTTCCGTGGCGCTTCCGTGGCACTCCTTGTGCCTCGCGAAAGACGCTACGGAGAGTGCGGGGCCGGCACACTGGGCGCAGAACCCGTAACGGGGGGTGTACTCAGCGACACCTCACCCTCCGGGAAACCCGTGGCCCCGCGCCTCGGCGTCCCTCAGCCGCGCAAGCCGCCGAGCGTGAACCCGATCACCGAGCCGCCGCCCTCCCGCCGTCGGGCGAACGGCGCTCCCCCGTGGGCCGTCGCGACCTCCCGCACGATCGACAGCCCGAGCCCCGAGCCGGGCAGGCTACGGGCGTCCGGCGCGCGGTAGAACCGGTCGAAGACGCGGACGAGATCCTCCTCCGCGATACCGGGGCCGCGGTCGAGGACCTCGACACGCACGGTGCCGGCGCCGCCGGTGTCGGCACCACCGGCGCGCGCGTCGGCTTCGGGGACCTCACCCCCCGTCACGACGACCTCGATCGGCGCCGCCCCGCCCCGATCGAACTTCGCCGCGTTCTCCACCAGGTTGGACATCGCCCGCTGCAGCGCCGCGGGCCGCCCGTCCACCACCGTGGTGGCGCCGGTCACCCGCACGGTGACCGGCCGCCCGGTCCGCCGCCGCGTCGCCACCGCCGCGTCCTCGGCGATATCGGCGACGTCCACGCGCTGGACCGGCTCGGCGTCCGGCTGACCGGCCGCGAGGTCGACCAACTCGTTGACCAGGTCCGTGAGTTCGCGGGACTCCTGGGCGAGGTCGGCGACGAGTTCACCGCGGGCGTCGGGCGGGAGTTCGTCGATGCGCCGGAGCATCGAGATGTTCGTACGCAGGGAGGTCAGCGGCGTACGCAGTTCATGGCCCGCGTCCTGGACGAGGCGCCGCTGGTCCTCCTCGGACTGGGCGAGGCGGCCGAGCATGCGGTCGAAGGAGCGGCCGAGGCGGGCGACCTCGTCGCGCCCGGCGACCGGCACCTGGATGCCGAGCCGCCCGGTGCGCGCCACGTCCTCGGCGGCGCCCGCGAGCCGGACCAGCCGCGAGGTGATCCGCCGGGCCAGCCACCAGCCGAAAAGCCCGGCGGCGACCACGACCGCGCTCACCAGCAGCACGGTCCGCTGCTGGAGTTCACGCAGCAGATCCTCCGTGTCGCTGAACTCCTGAGCGACCTGCACCGCGCCCCGGCCACCGCCGAGCGCGACGGTCGCGACCCGGTACACCTCGTCGTGGACCTCCACACCGCGGTGCTCCACCAGCCGCCCGGCGGCCTGTGCGGCCGCGGCCCGCCGGTCGTCGGCGTCGGCCGGCAGCGCCGGACTGCCCCGGTCGACGACCGTGCCGCCCGGACCGAGCACCTGCACGACCGTGCCGCTCGGCCGGATCAGGTCGCCGCGCGGGCCGGCCGAGCGGGATGCGGCGAAGTCGTCCGGCGCCAGGGCGTGCTGGCGCACCTGGTCGCGCAGGTCCTGGACGACGTCCTCGAACACGGTCTGCTGGTCCACGCGGACGAGCCGGGATGCGGCGTCGTACGACAGAAACCCGACGAGTACGGTCACGACCGCGGCGACGGCCGCGAAGGACACCGTGAACGTCGTCCGCAGCGAGGACAGCCGCGGTCGCGCGAGCAGTCTCCGCCGCGTCACGCGCGGCCGCCGCACTCAGTCCTCCCTCAGCACATACCCCACGCCACGCACCGTGTGGATCAGCGCGGGTGCGCCCGGCTCGTCGAGTTTGCGGCGCAGATAACCGACGTACACGGCGAGGTTCTTGGAGCCGGGCCCGAAGTCGTAGCCCCAGATGCGGTCGTAGATCGTGGTGTGGTCGAGGACGATGCCGGCGTTGCGGACGAGGAGTTCCAGAAGGTCGAACTCGGTGCGGGTGAGGTCGATCTCACGTGTTCCTCGCCATACGCGCCGGGCCTGCGGTTCGAGGTGCAGGCCGGCTGCGGAGAGTGGGCTCTCGGGCATGGGCTGTTGTTCCCTGGGTACGCCGACGGGAGCGTCCGTACGCCTCAGCAGGGCCCGCAGCCTGGCGAAGACCTCCTCGACCTCGAAGGGCTTGACGACGTAGTCGTCGGCTCCGGCGTCCAGGCCGGCGATGCGGTCCGCGGTCTCCACGAGCGCGGTGAGCATGAGAATCGGGGTGCGGTCGCCCTCCGCACGCAGGACGCGACACACTTGGAGGCCGTCGATGCCCGGCATCATCACATCGAGCACCAGCACGTCGGGTGGGGTGCGATGGGCCTGCGCGAGCGCCTCGACGCCGTCGGCGACCGCGTTGACCTCGTACCCCTCCAGCTTCAGAGCGCGCTCCAGCGCATGGCGGATGGCTCGGTCGTCCTCGGCAAGCAGCAAAGTGTGGGGCACGACACCAGTCTGCCAAGGCCTGAATTACGTATCACCTGATGAGCAGGGCCACGGCCGGGTCTCTTACCCGGCTCTCACCCTGCCGGGACCAGTGGCTTACCTCGCCCGGCCACTGTGTGCCCTATGGCAGGGGCGGAGGTCCGCGACGGGGAAGGCACACACGTATGAAGGGTAGGAAGGGCACGAAGGCCGCGAAGCGCATGAGGATCGTGTTCCTGCTGCACAACGCGTACGCCATCGGGGGCACCGTCCGCACCACACTCAACCTGGCCGCGGCGCTCGCCGAGCGGCACGACGTCGAGGTCGTGTCGATGAGGCGGCACCGGGACGCACCGCGTTTCGCCGTCGATCCGCGGATCGGGCTCGTGCCGCTGGTCGACCTGCGGGAGGGCAGCGCGGATCTCGCGGATCCCGCGCAGGCGCTGCCGGCGGCCGACTTCCCGTCCTCCGACAAAAGACACAAGCAGTACAGCCGCCTGACCGACATCCGGGCACGCGAGTACCTGGAGAACTGCGACGCGGACGTGGTGATCGGCACCCGCCCCGGCATCAACGTCTACGTCGCCCGCTTCGCGCGCCGCCGCGCTCTGCGCATCGGGCAGGAGCACCTGCGGCACGACGCCCACAGCAAGGAGCTGCGGACCGCTCTGGCCCGCCACTACCGCGCGTTGGACGCGGTGGTGACGACGACGGAGGCGGACGCGAAGGTGTACCGGAAGCGGATGCCGATGCCGGGCGTACGGGTGTCGGCGGTGCCGAACATCGTGCCGGCCGTACCGGACCTGACCCCTTCCAGCGGCACCACGAAGGTGATCGCGGCGGCCGGTCGCCTGGTCCGGGGCAAGCGTTTCGACCTGCTGATCGAGGCATTCGCGGCGGTCGCCGCGAAGGAGCCGGACTGGGAACTGCGCATCTACGGCGGCGGCCCCAAACGGGAGAGCCTCCAGTCCTTGATCGACGGGCTGGGGCTGGCCGACCGCGCCCGGATCATGGGCCCGCGCACCCCGATCGAGACCGAGTTCGCCCGGTCCTCGCTCGTGGTCAGTGCCTCGGACGCCGAGTCCTTCGGCATGACGCTCGTCGAGGCGATGCGCTGCGGCGTGCCCGTGATCAGCACGGACTGCCCGCTCGGCCCCTCCGAGATCATCACGGAGGGCGTCAACGGCCGCCTGGTCCCCGTGGGCGACGCCCGCGCCCTCGCCGACGCGATGCTCGACCTGATACCGGCCGAGTCCCGGCGGCGCGAGATGGGGCGAGCGGCACGGGAGAGCGCCCACCGCTTCGACCCCGAGCCGATCATGGCTCACTACGAGACCCTGTTCGAAGAACTCCGATCCACCCGAAGGCGCCGGGCCCTGGAGCGGGCGCGGGTCCGGGCCGCGCGCTGGAAGCGCCGGATGCGCCGACGCGTACGCACGGCTCGCCGCCGGGTCCGGGAATGGGGCGGCCGCTCCGGGTTGGTCGAGGTTCTCGGTCTGAGGCTCGCTTCACAGGGGCAGCGGGAGGAGCAGGGGAAGCAGGGGAATGACGCAGGCCGTGGTTCCGGACCTCGGACAGACCTGGAAGGCGCTGGTGCCGGTGCTGGTGCTCGGGCAGGTGCCCGGCCCGGGGCTCGGTCTGGGTCTGGGTCTGTGAAGTAGGAGGGTGCCGGATCCCGTACGCCGGGCGGCTCGGTCAGTTCCCAGTCCAGCCGAGACGCCTGGTACCCGCGCCGACCCGACCGGCCACTGGGCCGGCGCGACGGGCCGCCCGCTCGGCACGGCGGGCGGCCCTCCCCGCACCACCCGGGCCGTCGGGGACGTCGGCCCGGGTCCCGGTCCCGCACGGCCGACCCGAGGACTCCCCCAGCTCGGGTCCGGCCGTGCGGGCCTGAGGAGGCCGGAGAGAAACGACGACGGCCCCACCCCCGGGCATCGTGGCTCCTCCGTCGCTCAGGCCCGCACCCAGTGCGGATCGCGCCCGGTCGCCGCGAGCAGCCGCTCGAACGGCGACGCGTCCTCCGCCACCGGCACCGGTTCCGCGAACACCCCCA
The DNA here is from genome assembly GCF_005786655.1 of Streptomyces montanus. Taxonomy (NCBI): domain Bacteria; kingdom Bacillati; phylum Actinomycetota; class Actinomycetes; order Kitasatosporales; family Streptomycetaceae; genus Streptomyces; species Streptomyces montanus. Next base: position 42,206 of record NZ_VBZC01000046.1, on the reverse strand, counting down.
TCGCCCGGGCCGTCGGCGCCATCTCCGCCACCGCCCCGGCGAGCTGCTCGACCACCGGCTCCGCGTCACCGTCCGCCCGGTACTCCTGACCCGTGGCGCGCGCCAGGTCCCACACGTGCACGATCAGGTCGAGCAGCACCATCGACCCGACGATCCGCGCGGGCATGTTCATCGCGCCGGTCGTGCCGTCCTCGGCGCCGGGCGCGGACCAGGCCGCCGCGAGCCTGCCGGTCTCCTCCGCGAACCGCTCCCTCCAGCCGGTATCCGTACCGATGTAGTCCGGTGTCACGGTGAAGTCCGAGTCCTTCTTGGCGGCCAGCTTCTGGAACTCCACGATCACATGGAGCAGGTGGTTGGCCAGGCCCTTCACGTCGTAGTCGGTGCACGGCGTGGGGTCGGCGAGCCGCTCGTCGGGCAGCGCCCGCACCACCGGCACGGCCCGCGCGCCCGCGACCGCCAGAAGCTCCCCGATGCCGTACTCCGGCTGGTCCACGTTCTGGTTCATGTCCACACCCTGGTTCGTGTCCATACGACGACCGTACGGACGCGCCGCCGCATCCCTCTTGAAGAAACGCGACGGCATCCGACCCGGACGACGGCATACGATCCGAACATGGCCGCACCCCGCCGCGACCCGCGCACGTCCGACGCTCGCGGTACGTCCGATCCCCGTGGTACGACGCCCGACCCGCGCCGTACGCCCGGCACCCAGGGGATCCGCGACACCCGCGGAATCGTCGACCCCGCCGGGCTGCTGACCCGCGTACGGTTGCGCCGCCACCAGCCCGCCGAACCGCTCCGGCACCACGTCGAGACGTACTGGTTCATCGACTGGGACCTGCCCGAGCCGTACGCCTCGCACATCGTCCCTCACCCGTCCGTCAACGTCACCTTCCAGTGGAACGAGGACGAGGGCCCGCCCTTCGGCGAGGTGACCGGCGTCGCGCTCGGCCTGTTCACCAGGAAGCTGACCGGCCGGGGCCGGGTGTGCGGGGCGAAGTTCTGGCCCGGCGGCTTCCGCCCGTTCGTGCCCGAGGCACCGGTGTCGCGGTGGACGGGCCGGGTGCTGCCCGTCCAGGACGTGTTCGCGCAGGCCACGGGCGACACCGCCCGCACGGTCGTGAGCCACACCGACGACCACGACCGGATCGCCGCGCTCGACGCCTTCCTGCTCTCCCTCACCCCGGCCCCGGACCCGCAGGCCGACCTCGCCATGGACCTCGTCGACCGCATCCGCGCGAACCGCGACGTACGCCGCGTCGGCGACTTCGCCGACGCCGAGGGCATCCCGGTACGGGCACTGCAGCGGCTCTTCTCGACGTACGTCGGCGTCAGCCCGAAGTGGATCATCCTGCGCTACCGGATCCACGAGGCCCTGGAACGCGCCGGCACCCAGCGGGACGTCGACTGGGCCGCCCTCGCCGCCGACCTCGGCTACGCCGACCAGGCTCACCTCGTACGCGACTTCACGACGACCGTCGGGATGCCTCCCACGACGTACGCACAGGAGACGCACTGAAGCCAGGCCCGCGCTCAAGCGCCTACGGGGCTGGGAGGTGGGGGCTAGGGGCTAACCCCGGCCTCCGGCTCCGGCTCGGTCGCCGGGGAGTCGAGTTCACCACCCCGTATACGAGCGATCTGTGCCGCCGCGAACTCCACCGTCCGCCTCATGTGGCCGATGAGCAGGGCGAGTTCGTCGTCCTCCAGCTCCTCGAAGAGGGCGTACCAGCCACCGCTCAGCTTCCCCCACATCCGGCCGAACTCCTCGATCCGCTCGGGCACGGTCGCCACGAGCACACGCCGCCGGTCGACCGCGTCCCGCTCCCGTACGACGTACCCCGCCCTCTCCAGCCGGTCCACGAGCCGCGTCGCCGACCCGGTCGTCAGCCCCGTCAGCTGGGCGATCCGCCCTGTCGTGACCGGCCCTTCCTCCAGGCTGAGCAGGTTCAGGCACTGCAGGTCCGTGGGGTGCAGCTTCAGGTGGTCGGCGACGGCCTGGTTGAAGAGGGCGTACGAGGCCATGTAGCGGCGCGACTCGGTGGACAGCTCGGAGAGCAGCCCATTGCGCCGGTCGCCTGCCGCTTCGCTGGACATGACGAGCCGCCTCCTCTTCTGGTCGATCTGCAGTACCCGTACCCGAGCTGACCATCTGGAAGCAGGGACCTAGAAGGCGTACGCGTCCCCCGTGTCCAGAGCCAGCACGCGCCGGCGGTCGTTCTCGCGATTGCGGTCCACGAAGCCGCCGCTCCACACCGTGTCGATCTCGACGGTCACCTCGGACGGCGCGCCGTCGAGCCGCACTCGTACGTCGATCGGCTCGCCCCGCCAGTCCGCCGGGAGCTCGCCCGTACGGCACAGCACGGTCCGCACCCCGGAGCGCGCGCATCGGAGGGGCAGCCGCTGCCGGTCGGCGAGCGGGACCGACCAGCGCAGCCGCACCGTCGCGTCGGGGACGTCGGACGGCCCGTGGTTCTGCGGGACCAGCCGCACCGCGACCCGACCCCACGCCATGGACACGGACCCGTGATAGGCGAGATCGGCTTCGGGGGCGAGCGCGACGGCAGGCGAGACCGCGCCCACCGCCAGGAGCACGCCGCCCACGCCCCACGCACAGAGTTTCCGCATACGTCTCTTCCTTCACCTCGGCCCACCGGTCACGGGATGTATCCCACTCGGGGCCCGGGACAGGCGCCGCCCAACAGGTGAGGAAGCACGAGGAAGCCGCCCAACAGGTGAGGGAAACGGCCGTGCGACAGTGAGCGCATGCTCGTCCTCCGCTCCGCGGCCCTCTTCGTCCTCGCCGGGCTCTTCGAGATCGGCGGCGCCTGGCTGGTCTGGCAGGGAGTGCGCGAACACCGCGGCTGGCTGTGGATCGGCGCCGGCGTCATGGCCCTCGGGGCGTACGGCTTCGTCGCCACACTCCAGCCCGACGCGAACTTCGGCCGCATCCTCGCCGCGTACGGCGGAGTCTTCGTCGCCGGCTCCCTCGCCTGGGGCATGGTCGCGGACGGTTACCGCCCCGACCGCTGGGACGTGCTCGGCGCCCTGATCTGCCTCACGGGCATGGCCGTGATCATGTACGCGCCCCGGGGCGGCAACTGAGACCACGTCCAAGGCCGGAACGGCCCCAGGGGCATTCGTGGTCCGTACCCGCCACCGGCCTATCCTGGCGGGGATTCGAACCCACCGGCTCGCGTGAGCGAGCGCCCCCGTACGCCGCCCCGCCCGAGGAGCAGACCATGACCGCCCCCGCCGCGCCCGCAGCCGCCTCCCGCATCGCCGTCGTCACCGGCGCGAGCAGTGGTATCGGTGCAGCGACGGCCCGGCAACTCGCCACGGCCGGCTACCGCGTCGTCCTCACCGCCCGCCGCAAGGACCGTATCGAGGAACTGGCGGAGGAGCTCAACGCGGCGGGCCATCAGGCGACGGCGTACACGCTCGACGTGACCGACCGCGCGGCCGTGGACGAGTTCGCGACCGCCTTCCGCACCATCGGTGTGCTGGTCAACAACGCGGGCGGCGCGCTCGGCGCCGACCCGGTCGCGACGGGCGACCCGGCGGACTGGCGCCAGATGTACGAGACGAACGTCATCGGCACGCTCAACGTCACCCAGGCCCTGCTCCCCGCGCTCACCGCGAGCGGCGACGGCACGGTGGTCGTCCTGTCCTCCACCGCGGGCCACGGCACGTACGAGGGCGGCGCCGGCTACGTCGCCGCCAAGCACGGCGCCCACGTCCTCGCCGAAACCCTCCGCCTGGAGATCGTCGGCACCCCGGTCCGCGTCATCGAGATCGCCCCCGGCATGGTCAAGACGGACGAGTTCGCCCTCACCCGCTTCGGCGGCGACGCCGACAAGGCGGCCCAGGTCTACGAGGGCGTGGCGAACCCCCTGACCGCCGACGACGTGGCCGACACGATCACCTGGGCGGTCACCCGCCCCTCCCACGTCAACATCGACCTCATGCTCATCCGCCCCCGGGCCCAGGCCTCCAACACCAAGGTGCACAGGGACCTCTGATGCCCGACACACAGAACACCGCGGCCGATTCCCCGGAGTCTCCCGACTCTCCCGAATCCCGCGAACAACGCCACCTGGCCCAGGAGAAGAAGAACGAACGCTACGCCTGGTGGTACCTGGCGTACTTCCTCTTCGGCATCCACATCGTCGCGTTCGTCATGATCTACGCGGTGACCCACGCGAAGTAGCCCTCGGCGGCACTGAACAGTGGGGCTCCGCCCGACAACGGCACGAGCCCCACGCACAGTTCACCCCTTCACGCAGACAACCTGCTTCAGCTTCGCCACGACCTCCACGAGGTCGCGCTGCTGGTCGATGACCTTCTCGATCGGCTTGTACGCGCCCGGGATCTCGTCCACGACACCGGAGTCCTTGCGGCATTCGACGCCCCGCGTCTGCTCCTCAAGGTCCTTGGCCGAGAAGCGGCGCTTCGCCGCGTTGCGGCTCATGCGCCGGCCCGCCCCGTGCGAGGCCGAGTTGAAGGCCTTCTCGTTGCCAAGGCCCTTCACGATGTACGAACCCGTGCCCATCGAGCCGGGGATGATCCCGTACTCGCCGGAGCCCGCGCGGATCGCACCTTTGCGGGTCACGAGCAGGTCCATGCCGTCGTAGCGTTCCTCGGCGACGTAGTTGTGGTGCGCGCTGATCTCGGGCTCGAAGGCGGGCTTCGCCTTCTTGAACTCCTTGCGGATCACGTCCTTCATGAGCGCCATCATGAGCGTGCGATTGTGCTTCGCGTACTCCTGTGCCCAGAACAGGTCGTTGCGGTACGCCGCCATCTGCGGAGTGTCCGCGACGAAGACGGCGAGGTCACGGTCGACAAGGCCCTGGTTGTGCGGGAGCTTCTGGGCGACACCGATGTGATGCTCGGCCAGCTCCTTGCCGATGTTCCGGGATCCGGAGTGGAGCATGAGCCACACCGAATCGGATGTATCTACGCAGACTTCCACAAAGTGGTTTCCTCCACCAAGTGTTCCCATCTGCAAAGTTGCCCGCTCCTGGCGGAACTTCACAGCGTCGGCAACGCCATTGAACCGCCCCCAGAAGTCGTCCCACCCCGCAGTGGCGAGCCCATGAAACCGCCCAGGCTCGACCGGGCTGTCATGCATCCCCCGCCCCACCGGAATGGCCTGCTCGATCTTCGAGCGCAGGCGGGACAGGTCACCCGGCAGGTCATTGGCGGTGAGCGACGTCTTGACGGCGGACATCCCGCAGCCGATGTCGACACCAACCGCCGCAGGACACACGGCATCCCGCATCGCGATCACGGATCCGACCGTCGCGCCCTTGCCGTAATGGACGTCCGGCATCACGGCCAGGCCCTTGATCCACGGCAGCGTGGCGACGTTCTGGAGCTGGCGCAGTGCCACGTCCTCCACGGAGGCCGGGTCCGTCCACATCCGAATCGGAACCCGCGCCCCCGGTACCTCTACATACGACATAACTTCCTCGTTCCCCCGAAAAGCAACAAAAGCCTGGCATCGCAAATACCGGCGCCAAGGTCGACGAAAGGGATGGCAGACCGGCGTCCACGGCCGTGCGTGCGATAGACATTGTGGTCATCGGCCGTCGTCAGGCGGCAAGCGATTAACAGGGCACAACACCGTCGAGAGGAGCCCCACCGTGCAGCGGAAGGCGTACGTATCCGGTGTCGCCGCGCTCCTCGCGGCGCTGCTGGCCGGCTGCACCGGTTCGGGAAGCGACGACGAGACGGACGACCCGAAGCCCGGCGACGCCAGCACGACGGCCTCCACGGCACAGCCCGGCAGGTATCGCACACTTCCGGAGCCGTGCGGCACGGTCGAGCAGGGCACGCTCAACTCGCTGCTGCCAGGCCTCAAGCAGATGACGGACAAGGAGCAGCGCGAGGAGGCGTACGCGGGGACGGCGACACTGACGTACGACACGGACCGGAAGGTCGGCTGCCGTTGGAAGGTGGAGTCGCCGAGCGCGACCGATCACCTGTGGGTCGATTTCGAGCGCGTGGTGTCGTACGACAACTCCGTCAGTGACGACAGTCGTGCCGAGCAGATCTTCGCGGTGAAGCAGGTGGCGGCGAATCTTCCCGCGCCGTCGGCTTCGTCGCCGGAGTCGTCGCCGGACGACTCGGAAGACTCGAATGACTCGAACAACTCTGACGAGTCGGGCAATTCGGAGGAATCGGGTGGCGATGGCGCCGGGGGTGCGGCCAGTTCGAGCCCTACACCCGACAAGTCCGGCACATCGGACGGAAAGGGTGGCGGCAGCGGCGACAGCTCCGCTTCGCCCACCGATGAGGAAAGCGTCACGTCGAGCCCCACGTCCACCCCCTCCGGCCTCCAGCCCCGCACCCTCGACGACCTGGGCGATGAAGCGTTCCTGGACGATGCGCTGGGCAGCTCGCAGCGGCGCACGGTGACTGTGGTGTTCCGCACGTCCAATGTGATCGTGACGATCCAGTACGTCGAGCAGCCGGCGAGTACGACAGAGGTCCCGAGCAGCGAGGAAATGCAGGACAGGGCACAGAAGTTGGCGGATCAGCTCGCCGGGGCGTTCGACGAGTAGCGGTCGATCGGGGGGTTTTCGGGCTCGGCGGAACGGGAGTCACGGTTGTCGCGTTCGGCGTACCGTGTCCCCTCGGACCCGACCGAGTGCGGTCCGGCCGAGAAGCCGCAGCACCACAGAGCCGACCGCACGCACACCCGCGTCTTGAGTGAAGGAACCATGCACCGACCCGCACAGCGACTCACCCGCATCCTCGTCTGCGCAGCCGTCGCCCCGGTGATGCTCGTCGCCGCCGGCTGCTCCTCGGACTCCAGCTCCGGTGACGACGCGAAGAAGGACTCCGGCGCACAGTCCTCCCCCTCCGCCACGAAGGCGGGGACAGTGGTGAAAGAGGCCGCGTACGCGAAGCTGCCCGAGCCCTGCAAGGTGTTGTCTTCGAAGACTCTGGGCGAACTGGTCCCGAAGGCCGGCAAGGCCGGCAAGGAGGGCAAGTCGGACGACACGGGGACGCGTGGCAGCTGCTCCTGGGACAGCCTCGACGACAACGGCGTGAAGGGCTCCCAGTTCCGCTGGCTGAGCGTGTCCCTGCTGCGTTTCGAGTCGGACGCCTCGCGCGGTACGGGCGAGAAGCTGGCGGCGACGTACTACACCGACCACGTCGACGACGCGAAGGCGGTGAACGACGCGAAGAACGTCAAGTCCGAGCCGGTGTCCGGTACGGGCAACGAGGCGACGTCGGTGAGCTACGAACTGAAGAAGAAGGAAGGCACCTTCAAGCAGCAGACGATCGTGGCCCGCGCGGAGAACATCGTCCTGACGCTCGACTACAACGGCGCCGGCCTCGCGGGCGACAAGTCGCCGAGCGCGGAGGACCTGTCGAAGGCGGCGCTGAAGGCCGCGAAGGAGGCCGTGCAGGCGGTGGTGACCGCGAACCAGGCCGCCGGCTCCGGCGACTCCGGCGCGAGCCCGAGCAAGAGCGCGAGCAAGAGCCCGGCCAAGGACGCCGAGCCCTCCGCCTCCCCCAGCAAGTCCGCGGCGAAGAAGGACTGAACCGACTGAGCCGCAGCTCAGCCCGGCATTTCTCAGGAGCCCGGCCCCCACGAAGGCCGGGCTCCCGCCGTACCGGCCACCCGTAGCCCGCACACATGTGCCACCCTGTTGCGCGCACACAGCTCGCAAGGGAGGGAAGTACGGGTGGCCGCGCCAATGGAACTCACCAAGACGCACCGGATACTCATCGGGGTCGTCGTCTTCGGGGCGGTCGTCATCGCCGGTATCGGCTTCGCCGGTTCGTATGCGGCGGTGCGCGAACTCGCCCTCCAGAAGGGCTTCGGAAACTTCAGCTACGTCTTCCCGATCGGCATCGACGCGGGCATCTGCGTCCTGCTGGCCCTGGACCTGCTGCTGACCTGGATCCGTATCCCCTTTCCTCTCCTGCGCCAGACGGCGTGGCTGCTGACGGCGGCGACGATCGCGTTCAACGGCGCGGCCGCCTGGCCGGACCCGCTGGGCGTCGGCATGCACGCGGTCATCCCGATCCTGTTCGTCGTCTCGGTCGAGGCGGCCCGGCACGCGATCGGCCGGATCGCGGACATCACTGCCGACAAGCACATGGAGGGCGTACGCCTCACCCGTTGGCTCCTCTCCCCGATCCCGACGTTCCTCCTGTGGCGCCGTATGAAGCTGTGGGAACTCCGTTCCTACGACGCCGTGATCAAGCTGGAGCAGGAACGACTCGTCTACCGGGCCCGGCTCCGCTCCCGCTATGGCCGCGCCTGGCGCCGCAAGGCCCCGGTGGAGTCCCTGATGCCACTGCGCCTGGCCCGCTACGGTGTCCCGCTGGCCGAGACCGCCCCGTCCGGTCTCGCGGCGGCGGGCATCGAGCCGGTGCTGCTGCCTCCGGCCCCGCGCCAGCAGGAGCTGGAGCTGGAGCGGGCCGACAGGGCGGCGGGTACGCGCCCGGCGGCGGGAAAGGCCGCGGGCTCAGCGGCGCCTCCTCGCGAGCAGCGCCCCGACGTCGAGAGTGGCCCCGTTCCGGAGCAGCTGGAGTACGTACAGGAGCCCCAGCCCGACCTCAACAGCCCTTGGTTCGAACCCCCGCACCAGGATGTCGTCTACGAGGGCGGCTACGACCCGTCGTTCGATCTCGACGAGCAGTGGTACGAGGAGCAGCGGCGGGCCGCCCAGCAACGGGATCTGGAGTCGGACCTACAGCCGCGCCAACAGCCGGAGCTGCGGCAGGAGCTGCAGCAAGACCTGCGGTACGAGCCCGGCCCGGAGGACACGGGCAGCTTCCCCATCCCGGCCGGCCCGGGCGGCCGGACGCGGCAGCTGGGTGAGGGCGGCGGTGTCGGCGGTGTTCCGGAGCCGGAGCAACTGCCCATCCCGGGGCCGCGCGAGGAGCTCGGGCTGCCGGACGACATGTCCCGCGAGGACGCGTACTACCAGGTGTTCCGTCAGTCGATAAACGGTCAGGGTCTGCCCACCAAGCAGGAGTTCGGCGCGAACATCGAGGCCGCGTACGGCGTCTCGCTCAGCGACAGCTCCCTCAAGCGCTACCTGAGCCGTTTCCAGAACCGTCTGAACGCGGAGCTGGAGGAGGACCACATCGCCTAGCGCGCGTACGTACCCGCACGTGTCATACGTAAAAGGGGGGCGCCCGGTGAACACCGGGCGCCCCCCTTTTACGTACTGCCGTACTCCGTACTGCCGAAAACTACGCGCCGAGCAGCTTCCGTACCCGGTCCGCGCCCACGGCGAGCAGCAGCGTGGGCAGTCGCGGGCCGGTGTCGCGTCCGACGAGGAGGTGGTAGAGCAGCGCGAAGAACGACCGCTGGGCGGCCTTGATCTCCGCCGGCAGCTCCTTCGGGGTGGCGTCGGGGGCGAATCCGGCCTGGACCTTGGGCACGCCGTACACGAGGTGCGTCAGCCCGTCGAGGGACCAGTTCGCGTCGAGACCTTCCAGCAGCAGCCGGAGCGATTCCCGCGCCTGGTCGTCGAGCGACTTCAGCAGCTCGACGTCGGCTTCCTCCCGGACGACGGTCCGCTGCTCGGCCGGTACGTACGTGTTGATCCACGCCTCGGCCTTGTCGTAGCGGGGCCGTACCTCGTCGAGCGAGGCGAGGGCATTCGCGGGGTCGAGGTCGCTGAGGATGCGCAGGGCCTGGTCCTCGTGGCCGGCGGTGATGTCGGCGACGGAGGCGAGCGTGCGGTAGGGCATCGGTCGCGGGGTACGGGGCAGCTCGCCGGCGGCGGTCCGTACGGCCCGGGAGTGGGCGGCGATGTCGGCGGGCAGGGCGGTGCCGTCGGTGACCTTGGCGTCGAGCTTGTCCCACTCGTCGTAGAGCCGCTGGATCTCCTGGTCGAAGGCGATCTTGAAGGACTGGTTGGGCCGGCGGCGGGCGTACAGCCAGCGCAGCAGCGGCCCCTCCATGATCTTCAGGGCGTCGCCCGGGGTGGGCACGCCGCCCTTCGACGACGACATCTTCGCCATCCCCGAGATCCCGACGAACGCGTACATGGGACCGATGGGCTGCTTGCCGCCGAAGATGCCGACGATCTGTCCGCCGACCTGGAAGCTGGAGCCGGGAGACGAGTGATCCACGCCGGAGGGCTCGAAGACGACCCCTTCGTACGCCCACCGCATCGGCCAGTCGACCTTCCACACCAGCTTGCCGCGGTTGAACTCGGTCAGCCGGACGGTCTCCGAGAAGCCGCACGCGCCGCAGGTGTACGTCAGCTCGGTGCTGTCGTCGTCGTACGCAGTGACCGTGGTGAGGTCCTTGTCGCAGCCGCCGCAGTAGGGCTTGTACGGGAAGTACCCGGCGGAGCCGGTGCCGTCGTCCTCGGCGGCGGCGCCCGACCCTTCGGCGGCCTCGAGCTCGGCCGCGTCGACGGGCTTCTGCCCCTGCTGCTGCTTCTTGGGCGGGGCCTTCTTGGTGCGGTACTGGGCGAGGATCGCGTCGATGTCTCCCCGGTGCTTCATCGCGTGCAGGATCTGCTCGCGATAGACCCCGCTCGTGTACTGCTCGGTCTGGCTGATGCCGTCGAACTCGACGCCCAGCCCGGCGAGCGCCTCGATCATGTCGGCCTTGAAGTGCTCGGCCCAGTTCGGGTGGGCGGAGCCCTTCGGGGCGGGGACGGAGGTGAGCGGGCGGCCGATGTGCTCGGCCCACGACTCGTCGATCCCGGCGACGCCGGCCGGCACCTTGCGGTAGCGGTCGTAGTCGTCCCAGGAGATGAGATGCCGGACCTGATGTCCCCGGCGCCGGATCTCGTCCGCGACGAGGTGCGGCGTCATGACCTCGCGGAGATTTCCCAGGTGGATGGGGCCGGAGGGCGACAGCCCGGACGCGACGACGACCGGTTTCCCAGGCGCCCGACGCTCCGACTCCTCGATGACCTCATCCGCGTAACGGGAGACCCAGTCGGTGGTCTCGGTGCTCTGAGCCACGATCGGCACGTCCTTCTTTCTCAAGGATTCGTCATGGGCCGGCGGTACGGTTCGCACGGCTGACGGCCCCATTCTCCCAGCTCCGCACGGATCCACGAA
>NZ_VBZC01000046.1:0-31141 GCF_005786655.1 Streptomyces montanus | reverse complement strand
TTCATCGCCCCCGCCGCCCCTACCCGTTCCCATCCTGTGCCTGGGGGCACCTCCCAGCGGTAGCTGGGGGAGTTTGAGGAGCGGGGGTCCGGGGGCTGGCCCCCGGGAACGGGGTCTGGGGCGGAGCCCCAGAAGGATGGGACGGGTAGGGGCGGCGGGGGCGACAACAACCCGGCCCAGCCCACCGCACGCCCGGAAAAACCGCTTTACCCGCATGGGATACTGGCCGCATCCACCCGTACCCACGAGGAGAACGGCACCCACTCCATGGCCTCGGTCACGTCCCTCACCGCCAACGTCCACCAGCGCCTGGCCGACGCGCTCACGGCCGCCCTCCCGGCGGCCGACACCGTCGCCGACCCGCTGCTGCGACGTAGCGACAGGGCGGACTTCCAGGCCAACGGAATCCTGGCGCTGGCGAAGAAGGCGAAGGCCAACCCGCGTGAGCTGGCGACCGGCGTCGTCGGCCAGGTCGTCACCGGTGACGTGATCAAGGACATCGAGGTCTCCGGCCCCGGCTTCCTCAACATCACGATCACGGACAAGGCGATCATCGAGAACCTCGCGGCGCGCGCCGCCGACGAGGAGCGGCTCGGCGTGCCGTACGCCGAGAACCCGGGCACGACGGTCATCGACTACGCCCAGCCGAACGTGGCCAAGGAGATGCACGTCGGTCACCTGAGGTCCGCGGTGATCGGCGACTCGGTGGTCAAGCTCCTGGAGTTCTCCGGCGAGAACGTGATCCGGCGCCACCACATCGGCGACTGGGGAACCCAGTTCGGCATGCTCATCCAGTATCTGGACGAGCACCCGCACGAGCTGGACCACAAGGCCGACACCGAGGACACGGCGGCCTCCGGCGCGGAGGCGATGTCCAACCTCGACCGCCTCTACAAGACGGCCCGCAAACTCTTCGACTCCGACGAGGAGTTCAAGACGCGGGCCCGGCGCAGGGTGGTCGAGCTCCAGGCGGGCGACCCCAGGACGCTGGCCATGTGGCAGAAGTTCGTGGACGAGTCGAAGATCTACTTCTTCTCGGTCTTCGAGAAGCTGGACATGGAGATCCGGGACCCGGACATCGTCGGTGAGTCGGGCTACAACGACATGCTGGACGAGACGTGCCGCCTGCTGGAGGAGTCCGGTGTCGCGGTGCGGTCCGAGGGCGCGCTCTGCGTCTTCTTCGACGACATCAAGGGCCCGGACGGCAACCCGGTACCGCTCATCGTGAAGAAGTCGGACGGTGGCTACGGCTACGCGGCCACCGACCTCTCCGCGATCAGGGACCGCGTCTTCAACCTGAAGGCGAACACGATCACCTACGTCGTGGACGCCCGCCAGTCGCTGCACTTCAAGATGGTCTTCGAGACCGCCCGGAGGGCCGGCTGGCTGAACGGAGACGTGGAGGCGCACCAGCTCGCCTTCGGCACGGTGCTGGGCAAGGACGGCAAGCCGTTCAAGACGCGTGAGGGCGAGACGGTACGGCTGGTCGACCTGCTGGACGAGGCGATCGAGCGGGCCACCGCGGTCGTGCGGGAGAAGGACACGCAGGACCAGCTGTCCGAGGAGGAGATCGCCGAGCGCGGCGCCCAGGTGGGCATCGGCGCGGTGAAGTACGCGGACCTGTCGACGTCGGCGAACCGGGACTACAAGTTCGACCTGGACCAGATGGTCTCGCTGAACGGCGACACGAGCGTGTACCTCCAGTACGCGTACGCCCGTATCCAGTCGATCCTGCGGAAGGCCGGCGACGCACGGCCCGCCGCGCACCCGGAGCTGGAACTGACCGAGGCGGAGCGGGCGCTCGGCCTGCACGTGGACGGCTTCGCGGAGATGATCGCGGACGCGGCGGCGGAGTACGCCCCGCACAAGCTGGCGGCGTACCTCTACCAGCTGGCGTCGCTGTACACGACCTTCTACGACAAGTGTCCGGTCCTGAAGGCGGACACCCCGGAGCAGGTGGAGAACCGTCTGTTCCTCTGCGACGTGACGGCCCGCACCCTCCACCGGGGCATGGCCCTGATGGGCATCAGGACGCCCGAGCGTCTCTGATCCCGGCGCCATTCCCAGCGCGATCCCAGCACGATCCCAGCCCCGTCCCAGCGCGCTCCACAGACCGAGGCGCAGCCCCTCGCCTCGGTCATCCCATTGCAGGACTACTCACTCTTTCGTACGAGATTCATGGCCAAAGGTTGAGCTGCTCGGCCTTGTCCCGAAGTATGCGATGCTGCGGGGCGCCGCAGGCCCCCGACTCCGGATCGCTTGCTGGGAGAGCAATGAGAGCTGCAGTGTCCTTCACCGTCACCCCGGCCGCACCGACCGCGATGGCCGCCCATGCTGCCGCTCATTGAGACCGGCGAGGAGCTGGAGGCGGTCGCCCGGGACGAGGCGCTGCTGCGTCCGGCCGTCGCGGACCTGTGTGAACGACTCGGCCTGGCGGGGAAGCGGATGGTCCGCTTCGACGAGGGGTCGCTGCCGGTGTACGCCATCGGCGACGCGCACGTGGTGAAGCTGTACCCCTCCTTCGACCGCGAGGAGTGCGTGCGCGAGGAACGGGTGCTGAGCTATCTGTACGGCGAACTCCCCGTGCCGACACCGCAGTTGCACTCGGCGGGCGCGTACAAGAACGGCTGGAACTACGTCCTGATGTCCCGGCTGCCCGGCGAGAGCCTCGCGGAGGAGTGGCCGCGGATCCCGGCCGCGGACCAGGACCGGCTCGTCACGGAGGCGGCCGAGGCCCTGGCGGCGCTGCACGCGCTCAACCCGGCACCACTCAGGACCGCTGTGGGCCCGGCCGACTGGAGCATGCTGGTCAACGCCCAGCGTGCGCGGGCCGTCGAGCAGCAGCAGGAGGTCGGGCTGCCGGAGCAGTGGCTGGAGCAGATCCCGTGGTTCCTGGACACGGTGCCGCTGCCCCCTCCGACGCGGCGGGTGCTCCTGCACACGGAGTTCATGCGCCAGCATCTGCTGGTGAGTCCGGACGGCCGGCGCCTGACCGGCCTGTTCGACTTCGAACCGGCGATGATCGGCGATCCGGCGTACGACTTCGTGGGCGTGGGCCTCTTCGTGACGTGCGGCGATCCGAGGCTCCTCAAACGGTTCTACGAGGCGTACGGCCGGTCCCCGTTCGATCCGCGCACACTCATGGCGTACACGCTGCTGCACGTCTACAGCAACCTGACCTGGTACCTGAGGGAGCTGCCCGCGCCGCCGAAGCCGACGCTGGAGGCGCTCGCGGAGACGTGGTTCAGCGCGGGCTGAGGGGCCCATGCACGGGCTGGTGAGGCGTTGTCAGTGGCGGGCCCTACAGTCACGTGCATGGCGACCCTTCCGAACCAGCTGCCGACGCTTGCGGCCGATCCGACCGGCCGCTCGCTCGGTCTCCGGCTCCCGCCCGGGGCCCTGCTCGACACGACGATCGACGGGCCCTGGCCCGAGCCTCTGCTGTGGCGTGCCGACGCGCCGGCGGCGCCGGGCGACTGGCTGCGCCTGGCGTCCGCCCGGCGCTCGGCCGGCCTGCACCCGGTGCTGGTCGGCGGTGTCGGCCTGAGCGAACGCCACCCGGACCGGTGGGAGTTGAGCCCGGATCTGATGTCGTATCCCGGCGACCATGACGCCGAGGACGTGCTCGCCGAGCTCTGGGAGGAGTGGGCGGCGGGCGCCGAGGACGCCGACTGGCCCGGTCTCGCCGCGTCCGGGCCGCTCGACGTCGACCCGGACGCGCGTGCCGCCGAGGTCGCCGACTCCCTCGCGAGTGGCGCGGGGTGGCTGAAGGAGTCGCACCTCGCACTGGTCCCGGCACGCCGCAGCGCGGACGTCCCCGCCGCCCTCGGCTGGTGCGGGCCGGCGAACCACGAGAACGACGTGGCGCGCCTGTGCGCGGTCCTCCGTTCCTGGGAGGACCGCTTCGGCATACGGGTCGTGGCGCTCACCTTCGACCAGCTGGTCGTCTCCGTGGCGGCCCCGCCCGGGACACCCGCCGAGGCCGAGGCTGTGGCCGCCGAGCACTTCGCCTTCTGCCCGGACAACATCACGCAGGGCCACCACACCACGCTGCGCGCGTACGCCGAGCATGAGGTGCTCGGCGCACACTCCTGGTCGTTCTGGTGGGACTGAGGCCCCGGGCCACGAGGGCCGGGGCCGGGCAGGTCAGGCCTTCCGGCCCACGGCCCCGTAGACGTTGATGTCGGCGTCCGTCACGTCATTGATGTCCCGGTAGCGGATCTTCTCGATGGCGTCGAGGGTCTCGACGTAGGCCGGGTCCGCGGCTTCGGGGGCGGGCGCCGGGCTCGGGTACCAGTGGTGGACGGGGACGACGCCGGGTTC
Source organism: Streptomyces montanus (assembly GCF_005786655.1). NCBI lineage: Bacteria > Bacillati > Actinomycetota > Actinomycetes > Kitasatosporales > Streptomycetaceae > Streptomyces > Streptomyces montanus. The sequence goes on along the minus strand of NZ_VBZC01000046.1, from coordinate 26,818 downwards.
GTCCAGCTGGACGCCGGCGGTCTCCGTGAAGAACCGCTCTACGTCGTCCTTGGACCGCAGCACGAAGGTGAACCCGCGCTCGGTGTAGGTCCGCTGGACCGCGCGGATGTTCTCGGGGTTGAGGTCCTCGGTGATGTGGCTGATCACGAGCCGGCTGCCGGACGGCAGCGCGTCCACCAGGTCGCGTACCACCGTGTAGGCGTCCTCTTCCTCGACGAAGTGGAGGATGGCCACGAGCGCGAGCGCGATGGGCTCGTCGAAGTCGAGGGTCTTCGCGGCCTGTTCGAGGATCTCCGCGGGGTTGCGCAGGTCGGCGTCGATGTAGTCGGTGCGGCCCTCGGGGCCGCTGGTCAGCAGAGCGCGCGCGTGCGCGAGCACCACCGGGTCGTGGTCGACGTACACGATCCGTGACTCGGGGATGATCCGCTGGGCGATCTGGTGGACGTTCTCCACGGTCGGCAGGCCGGTGCCGATGTCGAGGAACTGCCGGATGCCGTCCTCCTCGGCCAGCCGGGTCACGGCGCGGCGCATGAAGTCACGGTTGTGCCGGACGTCGAGGTAGCCGCGCGGGTTGGCGGCGAGTGCCGCGGCGGCGGCGGCCCGGTCGACGGGGTAGTTGTCCTTGCCCCCGAGGAAGACGTCGTAGACGCGCGCCGGGTGGGCCTTGGTGGTGTCGATCCTCCTTCTCAGCTCGGCGGGGTCCTGGCTGAGAGCATCACCGCTCATGAAGACCTTCCCTCGGGAGTCACTCGGGTCAGTACGCCCCTGCGCACTGGTCACGCTCATTCAATCGGCAACAACCTAACTCCCGGGGCGACTTGATGGTGCCAGTGCCGTTCAGTCCGCCGGCGCCGCGTCCCACGCCGCCTTTGCTCATCCCGTCATGTCCCAGATCCACATTCCGGCGGGAGGTCATTCCCCCTGGTCAGAGCCATTTATGAGGTCCCGGCGTCCCGAATACCCCGGCAGTTGTGGCGGTCGGCACGGATCACCGCACAAGCTGTGGTCATCCAGCACGCCACTCCCCAGGGAGACCACCGTGTCCGCACGCACCTCAAGCACCGCAAGCACCGCCGGCACCAGCCGCACCCGCCTGCTGGCCGCCGCCGCGCTGTCCTTCGCCGCGCTGACGCTGACACTGACGGCGTGCGACGACGGAGAGGGCCTCCGCGACGAGGGCCCGTCCGCCATGTCCTCGCACAAGGACGGCGGACAGGCCTCCCCCGTCGGCTCCTCCGCCCACAGCCGGAGACACCACCAGGCTGCCACCACGTGGCTTACCAAAAGGTGAGTAGCTGACCAAATAGTCGGTACTTGTGGTGAGTTGGTCGTCTCAGCAGTATGGGCATCATGCCAGCACACAACTCCGATCAAACCCCTGCGAAGACTCCCATAACCGTCCTCGGTCTCGGCCTCATGGGCACGGCCCTGGCCACCGCCTTCCTGAAGGCCGGCCACCCGACCACCGTCTGGAACCGCACCCCGTCCAAGACGGGCCCCCTGACGGCCCAGGGCGCGACGCCCGCCGCCACCCCCGCCGAGGCGATCACCGCGAGCCCGCTCGTCGTGGTCTGCCTCACGACGTACGACGACGTGACCGAGCTCCTCACCCCCCACACGACCGCCCTCGCGGGTCGCACGCTGGTGAACGTCACCAACGGAACGCCCGTCCAGGCACGAAAGGCAGCGGCCTGGGCGGAAGAGCACGGCATCACGTATGTGGACGGCGGCATCATGGCCGTACCGCAGATGATCGCGACCCCGGCGGCGTACGTCCTCTACAGCGGCGCGCAGGAGGCGTACGAGACCTACCGGCCGGCACTCGCCGCCCTGGGCGGCACGCGCTGGACGGGCACGGACCCGGGGCTGGCGTCGCTCTACGACCTGTCCCTGCTGACGGGCATGTACGGCATGGCGATGGGCGTGGCCCAGTCATTCGCCCTGATCCGCTCGGAGGGCATCGGCGCACGCGAATTCGCCCCGCTCCTCACCGACTGGCTGAACGCCATGACGAACGGCCTGGTCCCCGGCACGGCCGAAGCCGTCGACTCCGGCCACCACCTGACCGACGTCTCCACCCTGGCCGTCAATCAGGCGGCGTTCCCCAACCTGCTGACCACCTTCACCGACCAGGGCGTACGCCCCGAGCTCTTCGCCCCGATGCGCCGGTTGCTCGACCGTGCGATCGCCGAGGGCCACGCCCAGGACGGCCTGTCCCGCCTGGTCGAGCTGCTCGGGGTGCCCCAGCCGGACGGCAGCTGAGCCGGGAGGGGCGCACCGCAATGCGCCGAGCGGCGCCCGGGACTGGGCCCGGGCGCCGCTCGGCGGGTGTCACGTTGTTCGCGGATCGGACGTCATCCGTCCTTGTCTGTCCTCAGGCGTCACCGAAGATGATGCCGTAGGCCTTGGTGCCCGTGAGGTTGTCGTACAGGACGTCGCCGGTGGACTTCTTCCAGATCTTGATGCGGTAGGTGTCAGGGGCGTTGGTGACGGTGATGCGGAAGCCGTAGCCGCTGGTGCCGTTGACCGTGCCGGAGCCCTGGTACTGGGCTTCGGAGCCGGTGACCACCAACCAGTCGGAAGAGGTCGACCGGAACTTCACCTTGCCGGCCGCGAAGTCGAAGCTCGCGCTGCCGGTGGGAATCGTGGCGCCCTTCTTGTACGCGGCGCCGAAGGTGAAGGCCGCCGGGCCGGTCAGGGTGGGCTTGGCGGGGTAGGCGCCGGCCGGGGAGGCGATGACGCCGGCGCCCGCGATGGGACCGGCCGCCCGGTCGTACACGATCAGCTCGGGGAGCTTCGTGCTGTCCGAGCCCCCGTCGTCGTCCGTGACGGTGATCTCCGGACGGTGGATACCCGCCTTGGTGTACGTGTGCGCGGCCTCGCAGCCGGAGGCGGTCACCGTGCCCTTGGCCGGGTCGGTGCCGTCCTTCCAGTCGACCTCGCACGTCTGGGTGTCGTCGGAGCCCAGGTCCGTGAACCGGGCGGTGACGGTCGCGCTCTTGCCCGCCGACACCGGGTCGGTGGGGCCCGTGGCCGAGGTGATCACCGGGGCCGCGTTGTCGACGGTGACGGTGAGCGTGTCGCTGCTGCGGCCGCCGGTCAGCGTGACCTTGTAGGTGCCGTCGTCGGCGCAGGTGATGGTGGTCAGGATGGCCTTGGCGTCGGAGAAGACGCAGGGTGCTCCGTCCTCGACGGTCCACTTGGGGTCGCCGGCCCCGGAGATGGTGCCGGTGAGGGAGATGGCGCTGCCCTCGGTGCCGCCGGCGTTCGGGCCGGCGTGGACGATGGTGACCGGGTCGATGCTGGTCAGGGTGGGGACGACCTTCTTGATCAGGCCGTTGGAGTCGAACTCCAGCTTGTCGATGGTGGTTTCACGGTGCATGCCGTCACCGCCGGGGATGGCGAAGCGGTGGTAGGCGATGTACCAGTCGTCGGTGTTCGGGACGTGGACCACGGAGTGGTGACCCGGCCCCTTGATGCCGAGGTCGAGGCGCTTCTCCAGGATCACGCCCTGCTTGGTCCAGGGACCGGTGGGCGAGGACCCGGTGGCGTAGGCGACGCGGTAGTTCTCGTCCCGCGTGTCGTTCTCCGACCACATGAAGTAGTAGGTGCCCTTGCGCTTGATGACGAAGGAGCCCTCGTTGTAGCCGCTGGGGGTCATGCTGGTGACCTTCGAGGAGTCGAAGGAGACCATGTCGTCGTTCAGCGGCACGACGTACGCCCTGCCGTTGCCCCAGTAGAGATACGACTGGCCGTCGTCGTCGGTGAAGACCGCCGGGTCGATCATCTGGCCGGTGTAGGCGCCGCGGGCGATGAGCGGCTTGCCCAGCGGGTCCTTGAACGGTCCGGTGGGCGAGTCGGACACCGCGACGCCGATGTTCGTGTCGGCCGAGAAGTAGAAGTAGTACTTCCCGTTCTTCTCGGCGATCGTCGGCGCCCAGGCCCGGCTGTCGGCCCAGCTGATGTCAGGACCGAGGTCGAGGATGACGCCGTGGTCCTTCCAGTGGACCAGGTCCTTGGAGGAGTACGCCTTGAACTGCGTGCCGCTCCAGCCCTCGAAGCCGTCGGTGGTCGGGTAGATGTAGAAGGTGTCGCCGAATCTGACGATGTTCGGGTCGGCGTTGAGCCCCGGCAGGACCGGGCTCTTCATCTCCAGAGCCTCGACCGTCCAGGTGCGCTTCTCCCCGTCCGAGCCGGTCACCTCGTACTTCACCGGCTCGGTGAAGTCGTGGAGCGTGCCGGAGGCCGGGCTGATGGACGCGCCGTGGGCGAGGGTGAACTCCGGGGCGAGCGCGGTGAGATCGCTGCCCTCGGTCAGCGGCAGCGTGATCTTGCTGTCCGCGTCGTTGATGAGGGCGTCGATCTTCAATGCGGGGTGGGTCGCCGTGGCGATGCCCGTGGTGTTTCCGCTGAGCTCCAGGACCTCGGCGGGCGACAGGGCCCGGTTGTAGATCCGGAAGTCGTCCACCTCGCCGCCGAAGTACGGGTCCGGGGAGTACAGGGACTTGCCGATGTAGCCGGAGTAGCCCTTCGACGCGTCGTAGAGCTCGGACGGCTTGATGGTGACTCCGGTCGCCCGCGCCGCCTCGATGCCGTTCACGTAGAGGACCGCGGTCTGGGCCGTGCTGTCCACCGTGACCGTGACGTGCTTCCACTCACCGGGGGTGAGCTGGGAGGCCGCCGTCATCTGCTTCTCGCCCGACCAGGTGGCCTTGGTGATCGCCGAGAACAGCTTGCCGCCGCCGTTGGAGGGTGAGGCGAAGAGGTACTTGTTGCTGTCGGGGCCCAGGCCGAAGAGCCACTGGAAGTTGTCCCCGCCCTTCCACTTGACGTACGTGGAGACGGTGACACTGTCGGCGCCCTTCAGGACGCCGTTGGGAATCCTGACGTACGGCGAGGTGGTGGAGCTGCTGGAGCCGCCGGACATCTTGAACGAGCCGCCGTCCACACCGGTGCCGAAGTCCGGGGTGCGGACGTAGGTGCCGTGGTAGCCGTGACCGCTGGAGTCGCGGGCGATGTTGCCGCCGGTCTCGTCGAAGTCGTAGTGCAGGACGAGGTCGGCGGGCACCTCGGGGCCCTCCTCCGAGACCGTGACCTCGGCCTTGACCTTGAGCGCGGCGCCGTCCGGCAGGCTGCCCTCCACCGTGAAGGTGCCGGCCTGCGCGTACGCCGAGGCCGGGACGTCGTCCCAGGTGACGGAGACGGGGCGCTTGACTCCGTCGGCGTACTCGGCGATCACGGTGGCCGGCAGGACCGGCGGGTCACCGATGCGCGTCTTCACCGAGATGTCCTCGGCGCTCTCCACGAGCTGGTCGGGCTGGTAGGCGCGCAGCAGCCGGTCGTACTCGGCCTGGGTGACCGGGAGCACCGTGCCGTGCCGTGGCTTCGACGGGAGGTCGTAGCCGGTGGACGGGGTCCAGTTACCGGAAGCGAGGTCCGTCGTCTCGAAGGGGATGTAGCCGCGGCCCCCGAACTCGTCGAGGAAGGAGTACCACTTCTCCTCGGTGTTGGACTTGAAGACCAGCGGTCCCTCGGCGGCGCTCATCGCGTCCTTGCCGATGCCCTCCTTGACGAAGTCCCAGGACAGGTCGAGGAGCGAGTCGCTCTTCTCCTCGAAGATGAACTTGCTGTACGGGGTGGAGGAGGTGTTGTTCCGCTCGTCCTTGGACAGGCGGTAGTACGTCCCGTCGTGCTTGATCACCGTGGAGTCGATGACCGAGTAGCCGCGGTCGATCCAGACCTTGGGCTCGCTGAAGGTGTAGAAGTCGCGGGTGGTGGCGTACATCATGCGGTTGTACGTGTCGCCGGAGTGGGCCTCGTTGTCGTACAGCTTCGACGCCCAGAAGACGACGTACTCGCCGCGCGCCTCGTCGTAGAAGGCCTCCGGCGCCCAGGTGTTGCCCGCGCTGTCGGGCGAGACCTTGACCAGGCGCTGGTTCGTCCAGTGCACCAGGTCGGTGGACTCCCAGACCATGATGGACTTGCTGCCGGAGCGCTGTGCGGCGTCCCAGTCGCCGTTGCCGTAGATCCGCAGGTCGGTGGCGATCTGGTAGAACTTGTCGCCCTCCGGGGAGCGGATGATGAACGGGTCGCGCAGGCCCTTCTCGCCGAGCGTGGAGGTCAGGACCGGCTTGCCGTCGTTGATCTCCCGCCACTTCAGGGGGTCGTTGCCCTTGCTGAGGGCTGCGTAGAGCTGCTCGCCGTCCGAGGTGCCCTCGCCGGTGAAGTAGCTGAACATGTAGCCCTTGAGGGCGGCCTTGGCGGGGAGTTCGGGCACCTTGGCGGCGAAGACCCTGGTGGCCGTTGCGTCGCCCTTGGTGACGGTGGCGGTCAGGTCCACGGTGGTGTCGCCGTCGCCGTGCGCGGGGCGCTTCACCACGCCGTCGGCGGAGACGACGTCCGGCTCGGCGGACGACCAGCTGACCTTCGTTCCGTAGTCGCCGGTCGCGGGGAGGGTCAGGTTGCCCCGTACGTCGTCGAGATTGTGGACGGACAGCGCGTCGGCGGCCTGCCGGGTCGCCGTGGCGTCGTCGAAGGCGGGGAGGACCGTGATGTCGAAGCTCTTGGTGTCGGTCACGGTTCCCTTCTTCAGGGTCGCCGTGAGCGTGGCGTGGCCGTCCGGTTCGCCGGCGGCCGGGCGGGTCACGGCACCGGTGTCGGACACCACGGAGGGGTTGTCGCTCTTCCAGCTGATCGTGGAGCCGCCTGCCTCGCCGGCCTTCGGCAGCGTCAGGTCGGAGACGACGGCGCTGGTGTCGCCGAGGCTGAGCGCGGCCTTGTCGGCGGCGACGCCCTCGGTGGCGAAGGGGAGGGAGAGCTGCTCGACCTCCGAGCCGGCCAGCGCCCTGTCGTACACCCGGAAGTCGCGGATCTTGCCCTTGAAGAGCTTGTCGCTGGTGTAGACGGACTTGCCGATGTAGTTGGCCGTCGTGACGCCGGCGCCGATGGAGCCGGGGGTGACGGTGACCGCCGTGTTGCGGGCCACCTCCACGCCGTCCTCGTAGAGGACGCCCGTGGTGCCGGTCTGGGTGTACGTGACGTGCTTCCAGACGGAGCGCTGCAGGGCGGCGGAGCCCGTGGTGGTCTTCTCGGTGGACCAGTTCCCGGACGCGATGGAGGTCCGGAAGGAGTTGCCGGTGGTGAACAGATAGCCGTTGCCGGCGCCGTTGCTGGTGTTGCCGAAGCCGTAGATGAAGTACGGGGTGGACTGGGTGGCGTCGATCTGCACGTCCATCGAGACGGAGATCGAGTTCATGCCGCTCATGATGTTGTCCGGCACCTTGATGTAGGTGTCGGACCCGTTGAAGGCGAGCCCCTCACCGTTGCCGGTCCAGCCGGCGGCTCCGTTCAGCGTGCCGTTGCGCCCGTTGCCGGACGCGTCGGTCACGGTGGTGCCGGAGGTGGCGTCGAGCTTGTACCAGAGTGCAAGGCCGTCGGTGATCTCCGCCGCCTGCGCGGGGGCGAGGGGACTGGCCAGACCCAGGAACAGCGACGCGGTGGTCAGCCCGGCGAGATGGCCCGCCCAACGTCTCGCGCGGCTGCGAGGCCGTTCGATGTCGATGTGCGGCATTTTCAAGTCTCCTCGTCGAGACAGGCTCAAGGCACGAAGGAAGGGTTCGTGGCGGGCCCTGACCCCTGCCCGATCGACCGAGAGGCTCCCTGCCGTTTCGTCGGTGTGACGTCGTGTTGCGAGAGTGTCAATCGGTCCGTAGGGGGGCGTCAAGACTTTTCGAACGATGTCCGACTGGCCGAACGGAAATTACTCCGCGCCTCCCTCGGCGGCCATGACCTCGGCATCCGCGCTCATCGTCGGCGTCATCGTTGGCGCCGGCGAGCCAGCTCTCTGATCTCCTGCGGCAGCGCGCCGGCGGCCTGCAGCCGGGGCACGAGATCCGGTTCGAGTGTCAACGCGCGGAAGACAAGCGCGACGGTTACCTCGTGGTCGGGCCGGTGCACGATCTCGACCGGGTCACCGGCCCGGATGTCTCCCGGCTCGATCACGCGCAGATACGCGCCCGGCACCGCGGCCTGCGTGAACCGCTTGATCCAGCCGTCGCGCTCCAGCCACCCCTGGAACGTGGCGCACGGGATCCGTGGGCACGACACCTCCAGGACGACCTCGGGCCCGATGCGCCAACGCTCGCCGATCAGCGCGCCGTTGACGTCGAGACCAAGGGTCGTGAGGTTCTCCCCGAAGACGCCGTTGGCCAGTGGCCCGCCCAGCTCCCCCTGCCAGCCGTCGAGGTCCTCGCGGGCGTAGGCGTACACGGCCTGGTCGGAACCGCCGTGGTGCTTCACGTCGTAGGCGCGGTCGCCCGCCAGCCCGACCGCGCCCGTGCCCTTGGGGCCGGGAGCGCTGACGGCGACCGGACCGTCAACGGGCCGCTTGTCGATGCCCGTAGCGCTGAGACCCTTCCACGGGTTGGGCCGAGGCTTGCCGACATTGACGGAGAGCAGCTTCATACGGGCGACGGTACGGGTGCGCCGCACGCCGGTGCGACGCAATTACCTGCCGCCCCTCTCAGCAGCCCAACTCAACGCCGACTCAACGCCCACTCAACGCAGCTTCTGCGCGACCTCAGTGGCCCAATAGGTGAGGATGTTCTGCGCGCCGGCCCGCTTGATCCCGGTCAGCGTCTCCAGAATCGCCCGCTCCCGCTCGACCCAGCCCTTCTCGGCGGCGGCCTCGATCATCGAGTACTCACCGGAGATCTGATACGCGGCGACGGGCACGTCCACCGCGTCCGCGACCCGCGCGAGAACGTCGAGGTAGGGCCCGGCCGGCTTCACCATCACCATGTCGGCCCCCTCTTCCAGGTCGAGCGCCAACTCCCGCAGGGATTCCCGTACGTTGGCGGGGTCCTGCTGGTAGGTCTTGCGGTCGCCCTTCAGCGACGAAGCGACGGCCTCGCGGAACGGCCCGTAGAAGGCGGACGAGTACTTGGCGGTGTAGGCGAGGACGGCCACATCCTCACGCCCGATCTGGTCGAGGGCGTCGCGGACGACCCCCACCTGCCCGTCCATCATCCCGCTGGGCCCGACCACATGCGCGCCGGCGTCGGCCTGCACCTGGGCCATCTCGGCATACCGCTCCAGCGTCGCGTCGTTGTCGACACGGCCCCGCTCGTCGAGCACCCCGCAATGCCCGTGATCGGTGGTCTCGTCGAGACACAGATCGGACATGACGAGCAGTTCGTCCCCGACCTCGGCCCGTACGTCGCGGATGGCGACCTGCAGAATCCCGTCGGGGTCGGTCCCGGGCGTCCCGAGGGCGTCCTTCTTCGCCTCCTCCGGCACCCCGAACAGCATGATCCCGGAAACCCCGGCCTCCAGCGCCTCCACGGCGGCCTTCTTCAGACTGTCCCGCGTGTGCTGCACGACCCCGGGCATGGCCGCGATCGGCACGGGCTCACTGACACCTTCGCGCACGAACGCCGGGAGGATGAAGTCGGCGGGGTGCAGCCGCGTCTCGGCGACCATCCGCCGCATCGCGGGACTGGTACGCAGCCGCCGCGGCCGCGCACCGGGAAAGGATCCGTACTTCGTCATGCCCCCTACGCTACGCCTGCCCCAAGCCCCCCTTTGCCGACGCGGTGTCGAGGCCGGCAAGGACGAACTCGTCGAGATCCTTGAGGCAGCGGACTGACAACCCGTACGAGAACGCGCACGAGAACGGCCCCTGACCGTTTCCTCCGGTCAGGGGCCGCCCCCCGCTTCCACCTGCGGCAGTGGGCGCGCGCCCACCTTCAGAACCGTCAGGTCGTCGTACTGCGCCGCCGCCGCGAACCCGGACGCCGCTCGCTGGGCCGCGTGACCGGCCCCCCGGCCTCCACCGCGGCAGCCCTCCGTCGCGAGCCGAAGTCCGCGAGTGCCTCCGCCAGCTTGTGCACCGACGGCTCCGGAGCCATGACGTCGACCCGCAGCCCGTGCTCCTCGGCCGTCTTGGCCGTCGCGGGACCGATGCACGCGATCACGGTCACGTTGTGCGGCTTGCCGGCGATACCGACCAGGTTCCGCACCGTGCTCGACGACGTGAACAGCACCGCGTCGAAGCCACCGCCCTTGATGGCCTCCCGCGTCTCGGCCGGCGGCGGCGAGGCCCGCACGGTCCGGTACGCCGTGACGTCGTCGACCTCCCAGCCCAGCTCGATCAGCCCGGCCACCAGCGTCTCGGTCGCGATGTCGGCCCGCGGCAGGAACACCCGGTCGATGGGGTCGAAGACGGGGTCGTACGGCGGCCAGTCCTCCAGCAGTCCGGCCGCGGACTGCTCCCCGCTCGGCACCAGATCCGGCTTCACACCGAACGCCACGAGCGCATGGGCCGTCTGCTCGCCCACGGCGGCCACCTTGATGCCCGCGAACGCGCGCGCGTCGAGCCCGTACTCCTCGAACTTCTCCCGTACGGCCTTGACCGCGTTCACCGACGTGAAGGCGATCCACTCGTAACGGCCCGTCACAAGTCCCTTGACCGCCCGCTCCATCTGCTGGGGCGTCCGCGGCGGCTCGACGGCGATCGTCGGCACCTCGTGCGGCACGGCGCCGTACGAGCGCAGTTGGTCGGAGAGCGACGCCGCCTGCTCCTTCGTACGCGGCACGAGGACCTTCCAGCCGAACAGCGGCTTGGACTCGAACCACGACAACTGGTCGCGCTGGGCGGTGGCGGAACGCTCACCGACCACGGCTATCACCGGACGGCCGCCCTCCGGCGAGGGCAGCACCTTCGCCTGCTTCAGCGTCTGTGCGATCGTGCCGAGCGTCGCGGACCAGGTCCGCTGCCGGGTCGTCGTACCGGCGACCGTCACCGTCAGCGGCGTATCGGGCTTGCGGCCCGCGGCCACCAGCTCGCTCGCGGCCGCGCCGACGGAGTCCAGGGTCGTGGAGACCACCACGGTCCCGTCGGACGCGCCGACCTCGGTCCAGCACCGGCCCGAAGCCGTCCGCGCGTCCACGAACCGCACGTCCGCGCCCTGCGCGTCCCGCAGCGGGACACCCGCGTACGCGGGCACACCGACGGCGGTGGCGATACCGGGCACGACCTCGAAGGGCACACCCGCGGCGGCGCAGGCCAGCATCTCCTCGGCCGCGTACGTGTCGAGACCGGGGTCCCCGGTGACCGCACGCACGACCCGCCTGCCGCCCCGTGCGGCCTCCATGACAATATTGGCCGCGTCCCTCGACGCGGGGACCCCAGCGGTGGCTGACGTGCCGTCAACCACCGTGAGCTGAGGCGTGTCCGTGCCCGTGCCCGTCACGGCGTCCAGCACGGTGACGCCTTGTCTGGCGTGCGTGCGGACGACGTCGAGCACTTCGGGCTCGGCGACCAGGACATCCGCGGTCGCCAGCGCCTCCACGGCGCGCAGTGTGAGCAGTCCCGGATCTCCGGGTCCGGCACCGAGGAAGGTGACGTGACCGTGTTCCAGGCCGGCGGGAAGGGTGGTGGGGCTCAATGTGCTCGCTCCCCCATCAGACCGGCCGCGCCCTTGGCAAGCATCTCGGCAGCGAGTTCACGGCCGAGCGCCATTGCTTGGTCATGTGTCTCGGGCACGGGACCGGTGGTGGACAACTGCACCAGCGTCGAGCCGTCGGTGGTACCGACGACGCCGCGCAGGCGCATTTCCTTGACAATCTGCCCGTCGGCCAGAAGGTCGGCCAGTGCGCCCACAGGTGCGCTGCAGCCGGCCTCCAGGGAGGCGAGCAGGGACCGCTCGGCAGTCACGGCGACCCGGGTGAACGGGTCGTCGAGTCCGGCGAGCGCGGCGACGAGCGCGGTGTCTCGGGCGGTGTGTCCCGCCCTGCACTCGATCGCCAGAGCCCCCTGGCCGGGGGCGGGCAAAACAGTGTCGACCGGAAGGAAGTCCGTGACTTCGTCGATCCGGCCGATGCGGCTCAGTCCGGCGGCGGCGAGGACGACGGCGTCGAGCTCGCCCTTCCGCACGTATCCGATGCGCGTGTCGACGTTGCCACGTATGGCCACGGTCTCTATCCGCATCCCGTGACCGCGGGCGTACGCGTTCAGCTGCGCCATGCGGCGCGGCGAGCCGGTGCCCACGCGTGCGCCGTCCGGGAGGTCGGTGAACCTCAGGCCGTCGCGGGCGACGAGCGCGTCCCGCGGGTCCTCGCGCCGCGGCACCGCGGCCAGCACGAGGTCGTCCGGCTGCGTCGTCGGCAGGTCCTTGAGCGAGTGCACGGCGAAGTCGACCTCGCCCCGCAGCAGCGCGTCGCGCAGGGCGGTCACGAAGACACCCGTGCCGCCGATCTGCGCGAGGTGTTCACGGGTCGTGTCGCCGTACGTGGTGATCTCGACGAGCTCTACAGGCCGCCCGGTCACCTGGCTCACGGCGTCGGCCACCTTCCCGGACTGGGACATGGCGAGCTTGCTGCGCCTCGTTCCCAGCCTCAGTGGTCCCATTTCCGCACTCATGCTCGCCCTCGGTTCTCGGCGTCGTTCTCGGCCCGCGAGACGGAGGCGACCGTTTCGGGGTCCAGGTCGAAGAGGGTCCGCAGCGCGTCCGCGTATCCGGCACCGCCGGGCTCGGCCGCGAGCTGCTTGACCCGTACGGTCGGCGCGTGCAGCAGCTTGTCCACCACGCGCCGCACGGTCTGTGTGATCTCGCCCCGCTCCTTCTCGTCGAGGCCGGGCAGCCGTCCGTCGAGCCGCGCGATCTCGTTCGCGACGACATCGGCGGCCATGGTGCGCAGGGCGACGACGGTGGGGGTGATGTGCGCGGCTCGCTGGGCGGCCCCGAAGGCGGCCACCTCTTCGGACACGATCCGCCGCACCATGTCCACGTCCGCCGCCATGGGCGCGTCCGCGGAGGCCTCGGCCAGCGATTCGATGTCCACGAGCCGCACCCCGAGCAGCCGGTGCACGGCGGCGTCGATGTCACGGGGCATGGCGAGGTCGAGCAACGAGAGCACGGGCGCGGGCCGGGGGGCCACGGCGACGGGCTCGGGCTTGCGGCGCTCGGGCACCCGGCCGATGGCGGCCGCGGTGGCGGCGAGCGCGGTGATGACGTCGGCGTCGGCTTCGAGCGTAAGAGCGTCGGCGTCGTGCGTACGACGAGTCGCCTCGCGGCGGTCGACGGTGCCGTTGTCCACCCAGGCGGCGTGCTGCTCAAGGGTGGCCGCGTCCATGCCCGCCACCGCGGCCTCGCCCATGACGGAGAAGCCGGTGGCCCCCTGGACGGCGGATCCCTGTACGGCGGGCAGGTCCAGCGGACAGCCCTCGTCGGTGCCGACGCTGGTGGGCGGCAGGTCTTCCCGTACGACGGTGGGCATGGTGGCGCGCTCCTCGGCCGGTGCGCCCGTACGGCCCTCGACCGCCGCCGTGACGGCCTCGGCGGTCAGAACGAGCCCCGTCGCTCCCGTGCACGAGACGGCGAGGTCGGCACGTGTCAGCTCGCCCGGCACCGCGTCCATCGGTATCGCGCGGGCCGCCACATCCGTGTCCTGCCCCTCCCGCAGGATCTGCGCGAGACGCTCCGCGCGGTCCAGCGTGCGGTTGGCGATGACCACTTCGGCCACCCCGGCGCGCGCGAGCGTCGCCGCGGCCAGCGAGGACATGGAGCCCGCGCCGATCACGAGGGCCCGCTTGCCCTTGGCCCAGGCCTCGACGGCCGCCCCCGACGTCAGCTGTTCCAGACCGAAGGTCACGAGGGACTGCCCGGCCCGGTCGATGCCGGTCTCGGAGTGGGCCCGCTTGCCGACCCGCAGGGACTGCTGGAAGAGGTCGTTGAGGAGCCGGCCCGCCGTGTGCAGTTCCTGCGCGGTGGCGAGCGCGTCCTTGATCTGGCCGAGGATCTGGCCCTCGCCGACGACCATCGAGTCGAGGCCGCAGGCCACGGAGAAGAGGTGGTGGACCGCCCGGTCCTCGTAGTGCACGTACAGATAGGGCGTGAGCTCTTCGAGCCCGACCCCGCTGTGCTGCGCGAGCAGCGTGGAGAGCTCGGCCACACCCGCGTGGAACTTGTCCACGTCGGCGTACAGCTCGATCCGGTTGCAGGTGGCGAGCACCATGGCCTCGGTGGCCGGCTCGGCGGCGATGGTGTCCTGGAGGAGCTTGATCTGCGTGTCCGCGGACAGCGCGGCCCGCTCCAGGACGCTGACCGGAGCGCTGCGGTGGCTCAGCCCGACGACGAGAAGACTCATGCCGGCATCACGGCGGGGACATCCCCGTCCGGTCCCTTCCCGCTCTCCTTGGGCACCTCGACCGCGGCCTCGGCCTCGGCCAGGGCCAGGGCCTCCTCGCCGGCCTTGCGCTGCTCGTGGAAGGCGAGGATCTGCAGCTCGATGGAGAGATCGACCTTGCGTACGTCGACGCCGTCCGGCACGGACAGCACGGTCGGCGCGAAGTTCAGGATGGACGTCACCCCCGCGGCGACGAGGCGTTCGCACACCTGCTGGGCGGCGCCCGCGGGGGTCGCGATCACGCCGATCGACACGCCGTTGTCCTTGATGATCTTCTCGAGGTCGTCGGTGTGCTGCACCGGGATCCCGGCGACGGGCTTGCCGGCCATCGCGGGATCGGCGTCTATGAGGGCGGCGACCCGGAAGCCGCGTGAGGCGAAACCGCCGTAGTTGGCCAGCGCCGCGCCGAGATTACCGATACCGACGATCACGACGGGCCAGTCCTGGGTCAGGCCGAGCTCGCGGGAGATCTGGTAGACGAGGTACTCGACGTCGTAGCCCACACCGCGCGTCCCATAGGACCCCAGGTACGAGAAGTCCTTGCGCAGCTTCGCGGAATTGACCCCCGCGGCGGCCGCGAGCTCCTCGGAGGAGACCGTGGGAACCGAGCGCTCCGAGAGTGCGGTCAGGGCACGGAGGTACAGCGGAAGCCTGGCGACTGTGGCCTCGGGAATCCCTCGGCTGCGGGTCGCCGGTCGGTGAGTTCGGCCAGTTGCCACGGTGCTCCTGCGGGTAGAGCGGGGCCGGCGGTCACCCATACCTGGACCGCCCCGTCGAATGCAGGCTATGTCTTTGTGAACGCGTGCACAAAGATGCTGTCCGATTTGCCCACCCAACGTGACCGGGGTCACGCGCCCCTGACAGACGGGTATGGAACCGGCGCACACGCACCTTCGTTCCTTGCTTGATGGGGGCAAAGCCGCACACTCTCCTCTACGCTCCCCGCCCCCGAGGCCAAACCGCCCTCGATCCTAAGTGAATTTGCAGTCCACTTGGAGCGCTCCGTCCGGCCACGGTTCGATTACGCGCGTCCCCTCACTCCGCTCACTCCGCGAGGGCCCGCCGCAGCCGGTCCTCGTTCACGCGCCAGAACGTGTGCTGCGCACCGTCCACGAGCACCACGGGGATCTGCTCCCAGTACAGGCGGTGCAGCTCCTCGTCCTGCGTGATGTCCTTCTTCTCCCAGGGCACGCCGAGCTCCGCACAGACCTTCTCGATGACGTCCTGTGCGTCATCACACAGATGACAGCCGGGCTTCCCGATCAGTGTGACGAGCCGCTCACGCGGCACGCCCTTCTCCGTACGGCGGTCAGTGCGCCGAAAGATGGGACTCATACGAGCCATTCTCGCGCGCCCCCGGGGTGGCGGGACACGGCGTCACCCCGGCCGGAGCGGCCCGGTTTAACGACACGGTCGCGGAGAGTTCACAGCTTGCAAACCTCCTGACTCGGGAACCACCGAACAAACTGGCTATGCTCACGCCATGGCCGCTCTTGGATGGCTCACTCCCCGTAGGCGCTCCGCCACCGCTCGGAGCGTGTTGGCAGGCGAAGCCTCGGCCGAGGCTGCGCGCAAGTCCTCCCAGGAACTGGAGGAACTCGCTCACGAAGCCACGCCCGACGGAGCCGAAGCAGAACCGGAGTTCCCCGTCGTCGGCGACATCAAGGCCGCCGCCTTCTTCGACCTCGACAACACCGTGATGCAGGGCGCCGCGCTGTTCCACTTCGGCCGGGGCCTGTACAAACGCAAGTTCTTCGAGACACGCGAACTCGCCCGGTTCGCCTGGCAGCAGGCCTGGTTCCGGCTGGCGGGCGTCGAGGACCCCGAGCACATGCAGGAGGCCCGCGACTCCGCCCTGTCCATCGTGAAGGGCCACCGCGTCGCCGAGCTGATGTCGATCGGCGAGGAGATCTACGACGAGTACATGGCCGAGCGCATCTGGCCCGGCACCCGCGCACTGGCCCAGGCACACCTGGACGCTGGCCAGAAGGTGTGGCTCGTCACGGCCGCCCCCGTGGAGATCGCCACCGTGATCGCCCGCCGCCTCGGCCTGACCGGCGCGCTGGGCACGGTCGCCGAGTCCGTCGACGGCGTCTACACCGGCAAGCTCGTCGGCGAACCCCTGCACGGACCCGCGAAGGCCGAGGCGGTCCGCGCCCTGGCGGCGGCGGAGGGCCTGGACCTCGGCCGCTGCGCCGCGTACAGCGACTCCCACAACGACATCCCGATGCTCTCGCTCGTCGGGCACCCGTACGCGATCAACCCCGACAGCAAGCTCCGCAAGCACGCGCGCACCCTCGAATGGCGCCTGCGCGACTACCGCACGGGCCGCAAGGCGGCGAAGGTCGGCATCCCCGCGGCGGCTGGCGTCGGCGCGGTCGCGGGCGGCACGGCGGCCGCGATCGCCCTGCACCGCCGGCGCCGCTGACACTGGACCGCCGGCGTCACCGACACTGCGCCGAGAGCTGCCGCCGACACCCCGCCGAGAGGCGGCGGCCGCAGGAAAACGCGGGCAATCGTGCTGTCCTACCCGCACATCACGCCCGCCAGTCCCGTTCGCGGAACACGGCCACAACACGCCCCGTAGTCAGGCGGAACGCGAACCGATCCGATCAACAACCGGTCACTCTCCGGCACTTGATGAGGCGTCGAACTGTAATAGAAGCGACGTAATCGATGATTTGAGCAACTGGGCGTAGCACTGCCTGTACGAAGCGTTATTCTCCTCAGACGCACAACGGACCCCACACGTCGCTACGACGGGTGAACGGTCCCGTACTGCACGTGATGGAAGCTCTGCCTCTGGGAGTCCCGTGTACCCACACGTCGGGGTTGACGCCTCGGGCCTGGCTACGCTGCGCGCAACGGTCCTCGACCTGTTGCGCGGCTTCGTCCCCACCGCGTACGCCGGCCCCGCCCTCGCTGTCTCCGCCGCGCCCGTCGGCCCGTGCTACGCACTGGCGGAGGGCAGCGCGGCGGTGGGCAGACGGGGCCGCTCGGGCGCGCCGGCCACCACCGCACGCCGCCCGGCCGCGGACAGTGACAGCGCCCGGATGATGGATCTCGTGGAGCGCGCCCAGTCCGGCGAGGCCGAGGCCTTCGGACGCCTCTACGACCAGTACAGCGACACCGTGTACCGCTACATCTACTACCGCGTGGGAGGCCGGGCGACCGCGGAGGACCTCACGAGCGAGACCTTTCTGCGCGCCCTGCGCCGCATCGGCACCTTCACCTGGCAGGGGCGTGACTTCGGCGCCTGGCTGGTCACGATCGCCCGCAACCTCGTCGCCGACCACTTCAAGTCGAGCCGCTTCCGCCTCGAAGTGACCACCGGCGAGATGCTCGACGCCAACGAGGTCGAGCGCTCCCCCGAGGACTCCGTCCTGGAGTCCCTCTCGAACGCGGCACTCCTGGATGCCGTACGTCGCCTCAACCCCCAGCAGCAGGAGTGCGTGACCCTGCGCTTCCTCCAGGGTCTCTCGGTCGCCGAGACCGCCCGCGTGA
Source organism: Streptomyces montanus (assembly GCF_005786655.1). Taxonomy (NCBI): domain Bacteria; kingdom Bacillati; phylum Actinomycetota; class Actinomycetes; order Kitasatosporales; family Streptomycetaceae; genus Streptomyces; species Streptomyces montanus. The sequence continues at coordinate 9,127 of NZ_VBZC01000046.1, read as the reverse complement.
TGGGCAAGAACGAGGGCGCGATCAAGACCCTCCAGTACCGGGCGGTACGCACCCTGGCCCGGCTCCTTCCCGACGACGCTCGCTGAGAACCGCCGAGAACCGCTGAGAACCCGTCCCGCTGAGAACCCGTACAGAGGCGCCCCCTCCGAACAGACCGCCGCCCGTCTCGACACCCTCAGCGACTGTCAACTCACGTTCCGTATAAGTCTGTTGGCTTCGCGGTCGATCATCCGTCGTCCGTAACCCTTGTGCCGAGCCGCTCGTTGTGCGGGATACAGGCTCCCTGTGGTCACACCTGGCCGTCCCCGATCGCTCGATCGTGTGGATGTGATCAGGTAGTGCAACCCTCAGGACCCCCTGGGGAGTCGACCGTCATGACGAGAGGAGGTGCCGCCAGTGATCGCGAACGTATCGGCGCACCGGCGGGCGAACGCCTTCGCCCAGGCCCTGGAGGAACAGTCCGACCGGGGCCCGGCGGCCGAGCAGTCCGAAGGACCGGCCCCTGCTGCCGCGGCGGACCAGTCCCCGCGCAGTCGGCTGCTGTCCCTGGCGACCGGCCTCGGCGAGCTGCCCAAACCGGCCATGGACCCCGAGGTCAAGGTCGTTCAGCGGGCCCAGCTGGTGGCCGCGATGGAGGCCATGCTGCGGGAGGGCACGGCCGCGGGGGGCGGGGGTGTGGGCCCTACGGTGCCCGAGCAGCGAAGGCGCCGGACGCGGGGAGCCCACCGGTCGACCGGGCTGCGGAAGTTGCGACCACGGTCCCGCCTGTCGAAGGGCCTCGCAGCGGGCGGGCTCACCGTCGGCGTGGCCGCGGGAGCCTTCAGCGGAGTCGCCGCTGCCAGCTCCGACGCCCTGCCCGGTGACTCGCTCTACGGGCTCAAGCGCGGCATGGAGGACCTCAAGCTGGGCATGGCCGACGGCGACAGCGACCGCGGCCGGCTCTACCTCGACCAGGCCTCCACCCGGCTGAGCGAGGCGCGTCGGCTGATGGAGCGCGACCGCTCCGGCCCCCTCGACCACGAGTCCGTGGGCGAGGTCCGGCGCGCGCTGTCCGGCATGCGGCACGACGCGGCGGAGGGCCACCGCCTCCTGCACGAGGCGTACGAACGGGACGGCTCGCTCAGCCCCATCCAGTCCCTCTCCGCCTTCTCCCAGTCGCACCGCGACGCGTGGGGCGCGCTGCGCGACCGCCTGCCCGTCCAGCTCGGCGACGTCAGCCGGCAGGTCAGCTCGGTCCTCGACGCCATAGACCAGGAGGTCGATCCGCTCCGGTCACTGCTGCCGCAACCGCCCTCGCAGGGAGGCACGAGCCGGCAGCCGGGCTCCGGCCCGGCCGCCACCGGCTCCTCGGCCGACGACAGTCCGGCCGCCCCCAGCACCTCCGGCAGCTCCTCCGCGGACGGCCGCGACAGCAGCGGCAACCCCAAGCCGTCCACCTCCGACACGGAGAGCGAGGGCCTCCTGGGCGGCAACACGGGCGGCCTCCTGGACCCGCCCGAGGACGACACCAGCGCCACCCCGTCGAGCAGGACCAGCTCGCCCCCCGAATCGGAGGCCACGGTCCCGCCCCTGTTCCCGGGCCTCCTCCCGGGCCTGGGCATCGACGGCGAGGACACGGACTAGGCGATACGTCGGTGGGGGCGCCCCTTTTTCACAAGGGGCGCCCCCACCGACGTACGAGAAGCGGACGTACGAGAAGCCGTCAGAAGCTGAGAAGCGTCAGAAGAACACCGATCGCCGCTGCACCAGCAACTTGTACAGCGTGTGCTGGATCTGCTCCCTGACCTGGTCCGTCAGATTGAACATCAGCATCGGATCCTCAGCCGCCTCCGGCGGATAACCATCCGTGAGGATCGGCTCACCGAACTGAATCGTCCACTTCGTCGGAAGCGGCACCGCACCCAACGGACCCAACCACGGAAACGTCGGCGTGATCGGGAAGTACGGGAACCCGAGGAGCCGCGCGAGGGTCTTCGCGTTGCCGATCATCGGGTAGATCTCCTCCGCCCCGACGATCGAGCAGGGGATGATCGGAGCGCCCTGCCGCAGGGCCGTGGAGACGAAGCCGCCCCGGCCGAAGCGCTGGAGCTTGTAGCGCTCGCCGAACGGCTTGCCGATGCCCTTGAAGCCCTCCGGCATCACACCGACCAGCTCGCCCCGCTCCAGGAGCCGCTCGGCGTCCTGCGCGCACGCGAGCGTGTGGCCGGCCTTGCGGGCCAGCTCGTTGACCACCGGGAGCATGAAGACCAGGTCGGCGGCGAGCAGACGCAGATGGCGGTCGTCGGGATGGTTGTCGTGGACCGCGACCTGCATCATCAGGCCGTCCAGCGGCAGCGTCCCGGAGTGGTTGGCGACGATCAGCGCCCCGCCCTGGGACGGGATGTTCTCGATGCCCTTCACCTCGACACGGAAGTACTTCTCGTAGACGGGCCGCAGCAGGGACATCAGGACCTGGTCGGTCAGCTCCTGGTCGTAACCGAAGTCGTCGACCTCGTAGTCGCCCGTCAGCCTCCGTCGCAGGAAGGCCAGACCACCGGCGATGCGCTGGTCCCAGCCGCCGCCCTGCCTCTCCGGCGAGGGCGCCGGTTCCTCATGCGTCACAGCAACATCATCCTGCAGAATCGTTCGTCCAGGCAGAGGCTGGACCTCGCGTACCGCCGCGGGCTCGCTCCCCCGCCGGCTCCCCGCGCTTCGGCGTCGCGGCGGCCGCTGCACGGCACCCCCACGGGACCGGTCGTCGTCGAACGGAATGACCTTGGCGTCCGCCATCGTTGATGCGCTCCTCAGTTGGCGCTCTGCGTCGGAAGGTTGCCGCCGCCCAGCGGGGGCAGCGCGGCGATCCGGTCGACGGCCCCGGCAAGGGCCTCGGGCGGCAGGAGTCCGGGACCACGGCTGCGCGCGAAGTCCGCGAACGTCTCCGAGGTCGTGTACTTGGGCTGGTATCCCAGCGTCTCGCGCATCTGGTGGGTCGCCACCACCCGGCCATGAGTGAGCAGCCGCAGCTGCTCGGGCGAGAAGTCCGTCATGCCCAGCGTACGCAGGGCGGAGCCCACCCAGGTCACCGCGGGCATCAGCACAGGGACAGTGGGGCGGCCGAGCCGCCGGGCGCACTGCGAGAGCAGCAGGACGCCGTCACCGGAGACGTTGAACGTGCCGCTGTTGAGGGTGCCCCGCCGGGGTTCGTGCGAGGCCAGCCGCAACACCTCGATCACATCGTCCTCGTGCACGAACTGCAGCCGCGGGTCGTAGCCGAGCACGGTCGGCAGGACGGGCAGCGAGAAGTACGAGGCGAGCGGCGAGTCCGCGTTCGGCCCGAGGATGTTCGCGAACCGCAGCACGCACACGGCGACATCGGGCCTGCGCCGGGCGAAGCCCCGTACGTATCCCTCGACCTCCACCGTGTCCTTGGCGAAACCGCCACTGGGGAGCGACTTGGGCGGGGTCGTCTCGGTGAACACGGCCGGATCGCGGGGCGCGGACCCGTACACGTTCGTACTGGACTTCACGACCAGCCGCTTGACCGCGGGGGACTTCTGACAGGCCCCGAGAAGCTGCATCGTGCCGATGACGTTGGTCTCCTTGACCGAGGCGCGGCTGCCGCTGCCCAGCGGAGTACCCGTCACATCCATGTGCACGACCGTGTCGACCGAGTGCTCGGCGAGCAGGCGGGCGATGGTGGGCTGCCTTATGTCGGCCCGCACGAAGTCGGCTCCGCCCAGATGGTGTTCGGGCGTGACCGCGTCCACGGCGACCACTCGGTCCACCTCGGGGTCACGCTGAATCCGCCGTACGAACCGGCCCCCGAGCGGTCGGGCCACCCCGGTCACGAGCACGACCTTTCCCAAGATCAGCGCCTTCCTTCCAGCCCCTCGACGACATTCTGCTCGTACTCTTCGCACTCTGCCGCGTTCCCCGTGACGGCCCACGTTAGCGCCTCGATGTTGCGCTGTGATGACTGCCCGATGCATGAAGTGACGACGAGCCCCGGACGTACGAACAGACCAAGCCATTTGCCTCACAGGCGTTTCATTGCCTCACAGGCCTTTACACAAGTATGGCTGTGGCCCCCCACCGACCGGTGGGGGGCCACAGAGCGCGCCTATCTGTCGCAGCGTCACGCAACGCCGTAGACACGGCCGTGAAGGGCGAGGGTCCGCCGAGGCGGGGCCACGGCCCTAACGACCCGGTGCCTACTTCTTGTTGCGACGCTGAACGCGAGTGCGCTTGAGCAGCTTGCGGTGCTTCTTCTTCGCCATCCGCTTACGCCGCTTCTTGATAACAGAGCCCACGACTACCCTCGCTCACTTCTCGGACAACCCCCGCGTCGCGGGGACAATCACTCGGTGCGGGGCTGCATTGGGGCCCACACGACCTACGAGGGGCTAGCCTACCCCGCCCGAGCGCCGAGGTTGTAATCGAGGGATCAAGGTGCGATCCGGGGGCGCCGTCCGGGCCGCCCCAGAACCACCCTGAGTTCACCGCTCAGGCCGTCTCCACCCCCACGTAGGACTCGCGAAGGTACTCGTGAACCGCTTGCTCCGGGACTCGGAAGGACCTCCCAACCCGGATCGCGGGCAGATGACCGCTGTGCACCAGCCGGTACACGGTCATCTTCGACACTCGCATCACCGAGGCGACTTCCGCCACGGTCAGAAACTGAACCTCGTTCAGAGGCCTCTCGCCAGCAGCCATGACACACCTGAACCTTCCGCACTCGACGGGCACCGGCTTCCCCTTCCGGTGACTCTTCGTCGCTGCGTGCTCACCACCCAATGTAGGTGCGGGTGATGCGAGTGGGGAAGAGGGGATGCCATCAGCCGCCTACTGTGACAGGCACGCTCGATTGAGTACATAGCGCGTAAGCGGTCGGTAGTAATCAGACCGCACAGCGTCATCAAGCGGAACGACGACGGACACCCGCCCCTCAGCCTCCCCGACGAACAGCGCCGGATCGTCCGTGTCACCCAGGCCGATGGCCTCGAACCCCAGCTGACCTGCCCCGCAGACCCAGCCATGGTCCCCCACCACCAGTTCCGGGAGGGGCCCGCCGGCCTCTGCCGCGCCGGCCAGGGCGAGACGAACCGGGAGCGGAGAATGCGAGTGTGCGCCGGTCTCACAACCGGCGGCCCGTGCGCCTGGTTCCCGCACCAGCGCGACTCCTCGTACGTAGTCAAGGTTGTACGTGCGTAGACCGAACCGGGTCGTTATGTCGACACAGCTACCCTGCGCGGGGGTGAGCACGGCACACCCCGCCGCCGAGAGAGCGTCCGCCAAGGCGGCGTAGAAACCGAGCAGTCGGTGCGGGTGACCGGTCCCCAGAAGCACCGGAGAGCGGTTCCGGGCAGCCACCCGGAGCCGTTCCGCAAAGGCGTCGAGCGCCGCCAGGGTCCGCCCGGGATCGATCACATCAGGCCCCGATGTGTCCCGCGGATCGGCCGAAACCCCGCATTTCTCTGCCATCAAAGCGATCAAATCCGACTGCTTCCAGGCCCATTCGGGATCCAGTCCGATCAGCACCCGCGGATCCCGCGCGGCGAAGAGCCGATAACTGCGCAGGCTCACTTCGCGCGAGGTCGCCACGGGCCCGGCCAACCGGGCGGCCAGCAGATGCTCCCGCAACGCTCCAGCACTCAACACGCCAGCGATGCTGACGCATCCGCCCGGCCCTCACGCCCAAAACCGGAAAACAGCCCACAGTCGGCGTAACAGCCGCTACCGCGCCCGCCACGGACGCTGCTGGGGCCGTTGGGGCCTTGGGGCCGCTGAGGCTGCTGGGGGGCTGGTGGGGCCGCTGGGCCTCGGCGAAGACCCCCTTACGGCAGCAACCCCCGCAGCGGAAACGCGGCCCGCCGAGCCGCGACGATCGCCTGGTCCAGCCGGTCGGCCGGATCGTACCCGGACTCCCAGTCCTTCCAGGCCACAGGCCACCGCCCGTCCGTCATCCGTACCGGCGCCAGCTGCCGCGTACGAGCGAAGACCTCCTGCCGCCAGCTCTCGGGAATCACCGTGTCCGGCGCGATCTCCCGCCCCGCGGCAATCGCGACCAGGTGCGTCCAGGAGCGAGGCACCACGTCCACCACCGCATATCCGCCGCCGCCCAGCGCCACCCACCGTCCATCGGCGTACTCATGCGCCAGCTCGTGACAGGAGACCTGCACCGCCCGCTGCGCGTCCAACGAAACGGCCAGATGCGCGAGCGGATCCTCGAAGTGCGTATCGGCCCCGTGCTGCGTCACCAGCACCTGCGGCCGGAAGTCCGCGATCAGCTCAGGCACCACGGAGTGAAAGGCCCGCAACCATCCCGCGTCCCCCGTACCGGCGGGCAGCGCCACGTTCACGGCGGAACCCTCCGCACTGTCCGCCCCGGTCTCCTCGGGCCACCCGGTCTGCGGAAACAAGGTCCGTGGGTGCTCGTGCAACGAGATCGTCAGCACGCGCGGATCCTCCCAGAACGCGGCCTGCACTCCGTCCCCGTGATGGACATCCACGTCGATGTACGCGACCCGCTCCGCCCCCAGCTCCAACAGCCGGGCGATCGCCAGCGACGCGTCGTTGTAGATGCAGAACCCCGACGCGCCACCCGGCATCGCATGGTGCAGCCCGCCGGCGAAGTTCACCGCGTGCAGCGTCTCCCCACGCCACACCGCCTCGGCCGCACCCACCGACTGCCCGGCGATCAGGGCGGACACCTCGTGCATCCCGGCGAAGGCGGGATCGTCCATGGTCCCCAGCCCGTACGAAGAGTCCGCCGCCGTCGGATCCACGGAGGCGGCTCTGACCGCCTCGACGTAGTCCGCGCGATGCACGAGCCGCAACGTCGATTCGCCGGCCGCCTGCGCCGCGACCACCTCCACCTCGCGATCAAGGCCGAAAGCCCCGACCAGTCGGCGGGTCAACGCCAACCGGACCGGATCCATCGGGTGATCCGGACCGAAGTCATAGCCCGTTACTGCCTCGTCCCACATCAGCTGTGCGCGGCCGCTCATGTCCGTCACCGTATCGGTCAGGTCCCGGAGCGAACGACTTGGCGTACACCAGGGTCACCAGCACCAACACCATCGGCACCAGCATCGCCCCCCGATAGGTCCACGCATCGCCCAGAGCCCCCACAAGAGGAGAACCGATCAAGAAACCCACATAGTTGAAGATATTCAGCCGCGCGATGGCCGCATCGGCAGCACCGGGGAACAGCCGGCCGGCGGCCGCGAACGTCTGCGGCACCAGCACACACAGCCCCAGCCCCAGCAAGGTGAAGCCGAGCATCCCGACCCACGCCCCCGGCGCCCCCGCCACCACCGCGAAGCCCACCGCAGCGACCACCGCCCCCAGCCGGACGACCGCCACGGCCCCGAACCGCCGCACCCCGAAGTCCCCGACGGCCCGCCCGATCAGCGTCGTGACCATGTAGACGTTGTACGGAACGGTCGCCAACTGCTCCGAACTGCCGAGCACATCCTGCAGATACTTGGCGCTCCAGTTGGAGACGGTCGAGTCCCCGATGTACGCGAAGGTCATCACCAGACACAGCGGAAGCAGCAGCTTGAAGCCAACGGCCCCGGCCTCCCGCTGCGGCTGTACTTGCCCCTGCCCCTGCCCCTGCCCCTGCCCCACTTTCCCGGGCCCGTCGGAGGCCCCCGTCCCGTCGCCGTCGACGTACCACCGGCTCCCCACCAACGCAACGGGAAGCAGCACCAGCACCACCGGCAGATACGACACGAACAGCGGCAGATCCCAGTGCGCCCCGACCCACGCGAGCGAAGCCCCGAGAATCCCGCCCAGGCTGTACACCGCGTGGAAGCCGAGCATGATGCTGCGTCCGTACGCGTGCTGCAGGCTCACCCCGAGCATGTTCATGGAGGCGTCGAGCCCGCCGACCGCCAGCCCGAACGCGGCGAGCGCCAGCCCTATCTCCCACAGCCGGTCGCCGGCGCCGACACCTAGTAGCGCGAGCAGCACGACGGGCTGCGACCAGCGCAGGACGTGACTGGGCGGCACCCGCTTGACCAACTGCTCCGTGCAGACGCTGCCGACCCCTGCGAGGACCGGCACGGCGGCGAGGAAAGCAGGCAGCAGCCCGTCGGAGATCCCGTACTGGTCCTGGATCGCGGGGATGCGCGTCACCAGCAGCGCGAAGGCGACACCCTGAGCGAAGAAGCCGAACGCCAACGAGGCCCGGCCGCGCCGCAGCACATCTGTCATGGCCGCACAGCGTAAGGCCCCGGGCTACTCGTGGGTAGATGAATCTTAAGATGAATGTTGTTCATCTTCAGCAGAGGAGTGCGAGTAGTCCCGGCATCTCCCCGTAAAGCCGGGTGGCTCCCTCGAGTCGCTCGGCGGGCGTCATCGCCGTGAACCCGTACACGTCCATCCCGGCGGCGACGGCCGCCCGCACCCCGAGCGGACTGTCCTCGACGACGGCACACCGCTCCGGCCGGACACCCATCCGCTCGGCCGCGTGCAGAAACAGATCCGGCGCCGGCTTGCCCCGCCCCACGTCCTGCGAACTGAAGATCCGCTCGTCGTCGAACCACCGGTCGAGCCCGGTCTTACGATGCCCAACCCGAATCCGCTCATGACTCCCGGAAGACGCCACGCAGTACGGAATCCCGTCCGCGGCCAGCTTCTCCAGCACCTCCACGACCCCGGCCACCGGCTCCAACTCCCGCTCGAAGGCAGCGAACACCCGCCCGTGGAAGACGTCGTCGAAATCCTCGGGCAACCGCTGCCCCGTCCGCTCCAGCACAAGATCGTGGACGCGATGCATGGCGGCGCCCATGTAGTCGCGGAGGGAGTCCTCGTACGAGGTGGGGTGCCCCAACTCGGTGAGATAAGCGGCGAGGAGCTTGTTGGAGATCGGCTCACTGTCCACGAGGACGCCGTCGTTGTCGAAGATGACCAGGTCGTAGCGCATGCCCTGACCCTAGACGGGCATCCGCCTGCCGGGGGCTTGCTGGGTGCCTGATGGGCAGTAGAAAAAGTACTCGTGAACGCAGAAATCCCCCGTGCCAAATGGCACGGGGGATTTCTCTACAATTAGTTCGGCGGCGTCCTACTCTCCCACAGGGTCCCCCCTGCAGTACCATCGGCGCTGTAAGGCTTAGCTTCCGGGTTCGGAATGTAACCGGGC
>NZ_VBZC01000045.1:0-82477 GCF_005786655.1 Streptomyces montanus | reverse complement strand
TCGGCTTGGGGGCGGGCTTCAGCTCGGCCGCGGCGGCGGGCGTGGCCGCGGCGGCCGGTGCGGCAGCGGTGGACGACGCGGGCGCCGTTTCGGGCGCGGTGGTCAGCGCGGACGGCCGTGCGGTCTCGTCGGCGTACGTGGGGGTGGGTGCGGTCGTGGCGGCCGCGCGCTCATGCCCGCCGACCGCCTCGGGCTTCCCCCGCGAATCACCCTCCTGCCCGGCCTCGCCCGTCGCGGGGGCGCTCTTACGGGAGCCGCCCTTCGGCGAACCGCCTCCTGTGGGCGCGCCCTTCCGGGCACCGTCCTTCACGGGGGCACCCTTGGGACGACCGCCCTTCGAGGGGCCGCCGTTCGGGAAATCGCCGTTGGTGGGGTTGCTCCGCACGGATGCGCCCGCCGCCGGGCCGCTCTGCGCTGAGCCCTCCGCCGCGGCGTCCTCCGCCGCGGACGAGTCATCCGCTTTCTCGGACTTCTCGGAAGCGTTGCTCTCCGAAGCGTCGCTCCCGGGACGGGCGCCTTCGGATTCAGAAGCGTCGCGGTCAAGGCCGTCGCTCTCCGGGCCGTCGCCTTCGAAAGCTTCGCTCTCAAGGCCGTCGTCCCCGGAAGCGTCGCTCTCAGGGCTGTCGCTCCCGGAAGCGTCGTTCTCAGGGCTGTCGCCCTCAGAAGCCTCGCCCTCCGAAGCGTCCTTCGCCGTAGCGTCCGACCAAGGCGCACCCTCCGCCAGGCGAGCGGCGCCCGCCTGGGCGAGCCGGTCCAGCGCCGCATTGGCCTTCGCGTAGAGAACCGAAGCCGCGGCACGGGCGGTCGGAACCGTCGCCTCGGGCGCGGCCGGGTCCGACGCCTCCGCCGCGACATGACGAAGACCCGGCTCCGTCCCGCCGGACTGCGCGGGCACCAGATCCCCTGAAGCCCCCGCGGGCAGCGCCGCGCGAGCCGGAGCCGAGGACTCTATGGCCAGCAGCCGGCGGCCCTCCAGCGCGCTGGCCCGCTCCGTCTCCGCCGTGGCGTACCGCCGCAGCAGCGCCGCGTGTTCGTTGCGCAGGCCCTGCAGCTCCGACCGCTTCGCGCGCAGCTTGTGTTCCAGCTTGGTGCGCAGCTCGCGCGACTCGTCGAGGTCGGTCTCGAGCTCGGCGACCCGCTCCTCGTGGCGCCACTCGTCACTCGCGCGCGCACGCGTGAGGTCCGCGACGCGCTTGCCCGCCGCCGTGTCCCAGCGACGCATGACGACCGCGCCCACGACGGCCGTGGCCGCGGCGCCCGCGGCCAGCCCTCGGAGCACCATCGGTTCCGAGAACAGCCAGGGCCCGACGGCACAGATCAAGGAGACGCCTGCGATCGCCGAGGGAGGCAGCAGCCGGTGCAGAGGTGGGGAATGGCGGTGACGTCCACGTGGCATGGCCAGAAACTTACCGCGCGTAGGCGAATCTTGGCGCCCCGCACGGTAAAAACACAGCCACCTCGGAGGCTTCACCCCGTCTCACGCCGTCGTCACCGGTCGCTGAGCCGCCCGCTCATCCACTGAAGCGTGGCCGGGATCTCGCGCCGCCAGGTGTTGAAGTTGTGACCGCCGCTGTCGAGGATGATCGACGAGATCCGCGTCGGCTTCTTCGCCTTCACCAGGTCGATGAACCGCAGCGTCTCCTTGTAGTTGCTCTCCCCCTGCTTGCTGGTGCTGACCAGCAGCGACGTGTCCGGCGCGGGCCTGTGCCTCAGGTACCACATCAGGTCGGCGCTGTTCTGCAGCTCCTTGTCCCCCTGGAAGAGATCGCCCGTCGTCGGGTCGATCGGCGCCCTGTAGTACGGCGAGAGGCCGGCCCCGGCGGCGTACGTCTCCGGGTGGTGGATCGCGAGCTTGAGCGCGCAGTAACCCCCCGTGGAGTCGCCGACGATGCCCCAGCTCCCCGGCTCCTTGCCGACCCTGTAGTGGGCCGATACGGCGTCGGGCAGATCCTTGGCGAAGAACGTCTCGGTCTGCGGACCACGCGGGACGTCCACGCACTCGGTGTCGCGCGGCGGCGCCACCGTCGGCCGCATCATGACCAGGATCATCGGCTGGGCCGCGGCGTTCTTGGCCAGCCGGTGGGCGGTCTGTGGATAGTGCAGGCCCTTGATGAGCGCCTCGGCCGTGCCCGGATAGCCGGTCAGGACGGTGACGGCCGGGAAGGTGCGGGTGCGGTACCGCGGCTGGAAGTACTCGGGCGGCAGGTAGACCAGCGCCGGAGTCGCGATGCGCGTCCGCCGGCCCACGATGTCGACCTTCTGTATCTGGCCGCCGACTCGCGGCCGCGCACCGCCCGTCACGTTCACCTGCCGCGTGTCGACGACCTGGAGCGGGCCGCCCGAGCCGCCGCCCGTGTCGTGGTCGACCACCACGCCCTGGCCCGACTCCTGGCCGAAGAGGTCGGCCCAGCTTGCGTAGAACCCGAAGGCCTGGTTGGCGCCTAGGCCGACCGACGCGAAGATCAGGACCTGGGTGGCCAGCAGCAGGCCGATCCGCCCTGACACGGCACGCCAGTTGCGGCGGGCGAGCCGCGGCCAGAACCACACCGTGCCGACGAACAGCAGCACCGCGAAGAGGAGTGCGAGTGCCAACACCTTGTCGCTCGTGAGACCCATGGACTGTTTCTGCCTGCGCTTTCCGTCCGAGGGCCGGGCCACCGCCGTTCCCGTCATCTGCGTCACGGCTCTTGCCCAGCGCTTTCCCTGCTTTTTGAAACGGCTTTCCGGAGCGGAGTGAACCGGGCGCCTCAAGACACCGTCCTAGAGGGCGCAATGTCGCCGGATGCCGGAAAGGCACCGGATTCAAGGTCTCTCGCAGAACCACGGGATGCGATGTCTGTCAGGATAGATGGCGAAATGTCGACTGAGGTTCCGGAACGGACTACGGGCCGACAGACAACGGGCCGACCGCGGCGCCTACTTCGGGGCCCACGCCCCGAGGCCGTCCCCGCCCTGGTCGCCAGGGCCTGCACACTGGTGGGACTCCTGGACGTCGCCGCGGGCGTCTTCCCGCGCTTCCGGCACAGCCGGATGCACACGCTCGCCGAGGTACTGCCCGGCGCACTGGGCCCGTTCGCCGCCGCCCTGTCACTCAGCGCGGGCGTCCTGCTGCTGCTCCTGGCCCACGGACTGCGCCGGCACAAGCGGCGGGCGTGGCGGGCGGCCGTGATCCTGCTTCCGGCCGGGGCCGTCGCGCAGTTCACCTACCGGCACTCGCTCGTCGGCGTCCTCATCTCGCTGGCGCTCCTCGTGCCGCTACTACGTCACCGGAGCGAGTTCGCGGCGTTGCCCGACCCGCGCAGCCGCTGGCGCGCGCTCACCAACTTCGTCCTCATGGGGGCCGGTTCCCTCCTCCTCGGGCTGGTCATCGTCAGCGTCCACACGAACCGGCTGGTGGGCGACCCGAGCCTCGCGGACCGCATCACCCATGTCGTGTACGGCCTGTTCGGCTTCGAGGGCCCGGTCGACTACCAGGGCAACACGTCCTGGACGGTGGCCTTCTCGCTCGGCGCGCTCGGCCTGCTGACCGCCGTCACCACGATCTACCTGGCCTTCCGCCCGGAACACCCGGCCGCGCGCCTCACCGAGGACGACGAGCTGCGGCTGCGGGCGCTGCTGGAGAAGCACGGCGGCCGCGACTCGCTCGGCCACTTCGCGCTGCGCCGCGACAAGGCGGTGGTCTTCTCGCCCAGCGGCAAGGCGGCGGTGACCTACCGCGTCGTGTCCGGGGTGATGCTCGCCAGCGGCGACCCGATCGGCGACGTCGAGGCCTGGCCCGGCGCGATCGAACGCTTCATGGACGAGGCGAAGGCCCACTCCTGGACGCCCGCCGTCATGGGCTGCTCCGAGACGGGCGGCGAGGTCTGGACGCGGGAAACCGGCCTCGGCGCCCTCGAACTGGGCGACGAGGCGGTGGTGGACGTCGCGGATTTCTCCCTGTCCGGGCGCGCGATGCGCAACGTACGCCAGATGGTGAAGCGCATCGAGCGGGCCGGCTACGAAACCCGGGTACGGCGCGTTCGTGACCTCGGCGACGCCGAGCTTGACCGGATACGGCGCGCCACGGAGGCCTGGCGCGGCACGGACAACGAGCGCGGCTTCTCCATGGCGCTCGGCCGCATCGGCGACCAGGCCGACGGGGACTGCCTGATCGCCACGGCCCACAAGTCCGACGCCGAACCGGGCCCGTACGGCGACTTGAAGGCCGTGCTCCACTTCGTCCCGTGGGGCTCGGACGGCGCCTCCCTGGATCTGATGCGCCGCGACCGCGCGGCCGACCCGGGCATGAACGAGCTGCTGATCGTGGCAGCGCTGCAGGCGGCACCCCGTCTGGGGGTGCGGCGGATCTCGCTCAACTTCGCGATGTTCCGCTCGGCCCTGGCACGCTGCGAGAAGATCGGCGCCGGCCCGGTGCTGCGCGCCTGGCGCGGCCTTCTGGTCTTCCTCTCCCGCTGGTTCCAGATCGAGTCGCTCTACAAGTTCAACGCGAAGTTCCGCCCCCGCTGGGAGCCCCGCTTCGTCGTGTACCGCTCCTCCCGTGACCTGCCGCGCATCGGCCTGGCGGCCATGCAGGCGGAAGGCTTTGTGAACCTCGCCATACCGCGCCTCCTGCGCCGCAGGACGGCACCACCGGCACCGTGCGCACACCGGATGACGGAAAGCGGCGTACGGGCGGCATAGACCGGCCTGAGCGAGGGCCGCTCACCCCCCGGGCCCTCGCTCAGGCCACACAGTCCGCAGTCCCGCCGGAGGGAACCCGCACCCGCTGTACAACCTGAACGCGCACCCCGCGTGGGCGAAACCGCCGAACCGCCGGAGGCCTAGGCTGGACGCATGAGCAAGAAGAGCGGGCGAGGCCAGGTGGCAGGTCTTCCGGTGTGGGACCGGTGCGCGGTCATGGGGGTGGTGAACGTGACTCCCGACTCCTTCTCGGACGGCGGCCGCTGGTTCGACACGACGGCCGCCGTCAAGCACGGCCTCGAGCTGGTCGCGGAGGGCGCGGACCTGGTCGACGTCGGCGGCGAGTCGACCCGCCCCGGCGCCACCCGTGTCGACGAGGCCGAGGAACTCAGGCGCGTCATCCCGGTCGTCCGCGGCCTCGCCTCCGAGGGCGTCGCCATCTCCGTCGACACGATGCGCGCGTCCGTGGCCGAACGGTCCCTCGCCGCGGGCGCCGTCCTCGTCAACGACGTCAGCGGCGGCCTGGCCGACCCCGAGATGATCCCGGTCGTCGCCTCCGCCGGCGCCCCCTTCGTGGTCATGCACTGGCGCGGCTTCCTGGAGGGGGGAAACATCCAGGGGACGTACGAGGACGTCGTCTCCGAAGTCGTCGACGAACTCCACGCGCGCGTGGAGGCCGTTCTGGCGGGCGGCATCGCCGCGGACCGCGTCGTCGTCGACCCGGGCCTCGGCTTCTCCAAGCAGGCCGAGCACGATCTGACCCTCCTCGCTCACCTCGACCGCCTCCGGGTCCTCGGCCACCCCGTGCTCGTCGCCGCGTCCCGCAAGCGGTTCCTCGGCCGCGTACTGGCGGGCCCCGAAGGCGCTCCGCCGCCCGCCCGGGAACGTGACGCCGCCACCGCCGCCGTCTCCGCACTCGCCGCCCACCAGGGCGCTTGGGCCGTCCGCGTACACGAGGTGCGCGCCACCGCCGACGCGGTCAGGGTCGCCCGGGCCGTGGAGGGCGCGCGGGCCGCAGAGGGAGCCCAGTGAGCACACCCCGCACCGACGTGGAAGAGGTCGTCCGGGCCAACACCGCCTTCTACGAGGCGATGGAACGCGGCGACTTCGAGGAGCTGTCGTCGCTGTGGCTGGCCCCCATGGACGTCGAGGGAGCCGAGCACACCGCGGCCCCCGCGGAGACAGCGGACACAGCGGTCCCTTCGGACACCGCGGACCCCGAGGAAGACACCGACAAGGGCGCCGAGGTCTCCTGCGTGCACCCCGGCTGGCCCGTCCTCACCGGCCGCGGCGAGGTCCTCCGCTCGTACGCGCTGATCATGGCGAACACCGAGTACATCCAGTTCTTCCTGACCGACGTCCATGTGTCCGTCATCTCCGACACCGCCCTGGTGACCTGCACCGAGAACATCCTCAGCGGGGGCCCCGCCCCGGAGGACAGCGACGAACTCGGGCCTCTCGTGGGCCAGCTCGTCGTCGCCACGAATGTGTTCCGCCGTACCTCCGACGGCTGGAAACTGTGGTCGCACCACGCCTCCCCGGTGCTGGCCGAATCCGGCGAGGAAGAGTCTGACGAGACGCCCTCCTGAGTGGGTAGGGGCCACGTAGTGGTTGGGATCACGGGCCCCTGGGTAGGGGCGGCTACCAGCCCGTGTGCTGTCGTGTTCCCCCAGGAAAACACCGGATGAAGCTTCCTGGCCCCGCCTGGGCCGAGCACCCGAGAGCGAGCATTGTCAGTGTCCGCAGGTAGATTCGAATGAGGCTGGTGTGCCGATCACACGTGGCAGTGACCCCCCGTTACCGACGATTGCAGGAGTGATTCGCGTGGATCGTGTCGCGCTGCGCGGCCTGAAGGCCCGCGGGCACCACGGTGTCTTCCCCAAGGAACGCGAAGAGGGACAGACCTTCATCGTGGATCTCACCCTGGGCCTGGACACCCGGCCGGCCGCGGCAGACGACGACCTGGCGAAGACCGTGCACTATGGCATCGTGGCGGAGGAGGTCGTGGCCGTCGTCGAGGGCGAACCCGTCGATCTCATCGAGACACTCGCCGAGCGCATCGCCCAGGCGTGTCTGAAGCACGACGGGGTCCAGCAGGTCGAGGTGTGCGTCCACAAGCCCGACGCGCCGATCAGCGTCCCCTTCGACGACGTGACCGTCACCATCACCCGGAGCCGAGTATGACTGCATCGTTCACCGAGGGTCAGAGCGACCCGACCGTACAGCCGGTGCCCGCCTCCGTCGTGGAGCAAGTGGACGCTGCCGACACGACCCTGCACAACCCGAAGCCGGCCGTGCTCTCCCTCGGTTCGAATCTCGGCAACCGGCTGGAGACCCTCCAGGGCGCCATCGACGCCCTGGAGGACACCCCCGGCGTACGGATCAAGGGTGTCTCTCCGGTGTACGAGACGGAGCCCTGGGGCGTGGAACCGGACAGCCAGCCGACGTACTTCAACGCGGTCGTCGTCCTGAAGACCACCCTCCCCCCGTCCTCCCTCCTGGAGCGGGCGCACGCGGTCGAGGAGGCCTTCCACCGCGTACGGAGTGAGCGCTGGGCACCCCGCACGATCGACGTGGACATCGTGGCGTACGCCGATATGGTCTCCGACGACCCCGAACTGACGCTCCCTCACCCCCACGCCCATGAGCGGGCCTTCGTTCTCGCCCCCTGGCACGACGTGGAGCCTGATGCCCAGCTCCCGGGCCGTGGCCCCGTGGCCCAACTCCTGGCCGCCGTCCCCCGAGAAGGTGTCGCGCCCCGCGCCGACCTGGAACTACGGCTGCCCGAGTAGTCGTTAAGGTCTACCGGACCATGGTTTCGGACGGACCGGAGAAGCCGGCGATCTCCTCAGTGATCCACCGGTGATCTCCGGCCGCGACGAAGGGGCATCGTGAAACAGCTGCGCATCAGGACGCTCGCCGGCGTCTTCGTCATCGCGGGCGTGCTGTCCTGGGCGGGCGCCCGTTTGTGGAACGCGGTGGGCACCCTGCCCCGGGTCCCCCTCGCCGCCCCCATCGTCCTGGCCCTGATCGCCGTCGTCCTCATGGCCACGGCGCTCTCCCTGCGCGCCCGCCTCAAGGCCCAGCGCGAGCGGCACCCCGGCGCCAGCGGCGTCGACCCGCTGGTCGCGGCCCGAGCGGTGGTCTTCGGTCAGGCCAGCGCCCTGGTCGCCGCCCTCGTCACCGGCATGTACGGCGGCACGGGCGTCTTCCTGCTGGAGTCCCTGGACGTCCCCGCCCGCCGCGATCAGGCCATCTACGCCGGCTTCTCGGTCCTGGCCGGCGTCGCCGTCATAGCGGCGGCCTTCTTCCTGGAGCGCGTCTGCAAACTCCCGGAGGACGACGACCACAACGGCGGCACAGCACCCGTGTCGTGACGACCACCGTTCCGCGGCGGCGTTCCTCGCGTTCCTCGCGTTCTCCGCGCCCCTCGCGTCGGGTCAGCGAGCCAGTATCAGGCTCATCGCCTCGGCACGGGTCGTGGAGTCCCGAAGCTGCCCCCGCACGGCCGAGGTCGTGGTCTTGGCGCCCGGCTTGCGGATGCCCCGCACGGACATGCACATGTGCTCGGCCTCGATGACAACGATCGCGCCACGCGCCTCCAGGATCCGCATCAAGGAGTCGGCGATCTGTGTGGTGAGTCGTTCCTGCACCTGCGGCCGGCGGGCGAACACCTCGACAAGCCGGGCCAGCTTGGACAGGCCGGTGATCTTGCCCGTGTCCGCCGGGATGTAGCCGACATGGGCGACACCGTGGAACGGCAGCAGGTGATGCTCACACAGGGACACGATCTCGATGTCCTTGACCAGGACCATCTCATCGTGTCCCAGGTCGAACGTCGTCGTCAGAACGTCCTCGGGCTCCTGCCGCATCCCGGCCAGAAGCTCCCGGTACGCCCGCGCCACCCGACCCGGTGTGTCGCGCAGCCCCTCCCGGTCCGGGTCCTCGCCGACCGCGATCAGAAGCTCTCGAACGGCATTCTCGGCACGCTTCTCGTCGAACTCACCGATCGTGCCCTCGCCGGCCAGCGTCACGGGGTCGGTCATCTGGTGCCTCGTTCCTGTGCTTCTCACGCGTACGCACCGCGCGTCTCACGTCCGGGCAATACAATGCCGCGCCCCCCAGGCTAGAACCTGGGGGGCGCGGCATTCATTCCGGGCCTGGTGAGGCGCCGAGGGGCCGACGGAGTCAGCTCTCGGGCCGCTCCTCCGGAGCCTTGTCGGTCACCGGCACGGCCTCCGCGGCGGCGTTCGCTGAGATCGCCGGCGTGGCACCGTTCGCCCCGTTCGTCAGCGACAGCTCCTTGGGGGAGAGCACCGGCGGGCGGGTGGACGGCGTGCGCCTGGAGGAGCCGGTCCACGCGGGGCGGGCCGGGCGCTTGACGATGGGAGCGAAGACCTCGGCGATCTGCTCCTTGCTCAGCGTCTCCTTCTCCAGCAGCTGGAGCACCAGCTGGTCGAGGACGTCGCGGTTCTCGACCAGGATTTCCCAGGCCTCGTTGTGCGCGTTCTCGATGAGCTTCTTGACCTCTTCGTCGACGAGCGCCGCGACCTCTTCCGAGTAGTCGCGCGGGTGCGACATCTCCCGGCCCAGGAAGGGCTCGGTGTTGTCGCCGCCGAACTTGATCGCGCCGAGACGCTCGGTCATGCCGTACTGCGTGACCATCGCGCGTGCGGTGGCCGTGGCCTTCTCGATGTCGTTCGCCGCGCCCGTGGTCGGGTCGTGGAAGACGAGCTCCTCGGCCGCGCGGCCGCCCAGCATGTACGCGAGCTGGTCGAGCATCTCGTTGCGCGTGGTCGAGTACTTGTCCTCGTCCGGGAGCACCATCGTGTAGCCGAGAGCACGGCCTCTGGAGAGGATCGTGATCTTGTGGACCGGATCGGAGTTCGGGGAGGCCGCCGCGACCAGGGCGTGACCGCCCTCGTGGTACGCGGTGATCTTCTTCTCCTTGTCCGACATGATCCGGGTCCGCTTCTGCGGGCCCGCGACCACACGGTCGATCGCCTCGTCCAGCATGTGGTTGTCGATCAGCTTCTTGTCGCTGCGGGCGGTCAGCAGCGCCGCCTCGTTCAGGACGTTGGAGAGATCGGCACCCGTGAAGCCCGGCGTGCGCCGCGCGACGGCCGACAGATCGACGTCCGGAGCGACCGGCTTGCCCTTCTGGTGGACCTTGAGGATCTCCAGACGGCCCTGCATGTCCGGGCGGTCGACCGCGATCTGGCGGTCGAAGCGGCCGGGGCGCAGGAGGGCCGGGTCGAGGATGTCGGGCCGGTTGGTGGCGGCGATGAGGATCACACCGCCCTTCACATCGAAGCCGTCCATCTCGACGAGCAGCTGGTTCAGCGTCTGCTCGCGCTCGTCGTGACCGCCGCCGAGTCCGGCACCGCGGTGACGGCCCACCGCGTCGATCTCGTCGACGAAGACGATCGCCGGAGCGTTCGCCTTGGCCTGCTCGAACAGGTCACGGACCCGGGAGGCACCGACACCGACGAACATCTCGACGAAGTCGGAACCGGAGATCGAGTAGAAGGGGACGCCGGCCTCGCCCGCGACAGCACGCGCGAGCAGCGTCTTACCCGTACCGGGCGGGCCGTACAGCAGTACGCCCTTGGGGATCTTCGCCCCGACGGCCTGGAACTTCGCCGGCTCCTGGAGGAACTCCTTGATCTCGTGGAGCTCCTCGACAGCCTCGTCCGAGCCCGCGACGTCCGAGAACGTCGTCTTCGGGGTGTCCTTGGTGATGAGCTTCGCCTTGGACTTCCCGAAGTTCATGACCCGGGAGCCGCCGCCCTGCATCTGGTTCATCAGGAACAGGAAGACGACGACGATCAGGACGAAGGGAAGCAGGGAGAGCAGGATGCCGACGAACGGGTTCTGCTTGGACGGCGAGACCGTGTAGCCGTCCGGGATCTGCTTGTCCTCGTACTTGTTCTGGAGAGTGTCGGCGAGGTTCTCGCCCTGGTTGTCGATGTAGCTCGCCTGGATCTTCGAGCTGCCTTCGACTTTCTCGCCGTCCTTGAGCTCGGCCTTGATGATCTGCTCGTCGCCGGTGGTCAGCTTGGCCGACTCGACCTTGTTGTCATTGATCGCCTGGACGACCTGGCCGGTGTCCACCGTCTTGTAGCCGCCGGACGAGCCGACGACCTGCATCAACACGACCACGGCAAGGACGGCCAGCACGATCCACATGACCGGCCCACGGAAGTATCGCTTCACGTCCATCCATACGGAGCGGTGCCGCCCCGTCCCTCCTGCCATAGTGAGTTTGATAAGACTGTTCTTTGGACGGTACCCCAGCATTGCCACCCGAAGCCGCACGGCCCGGCTGACAATCCCGTCCACGCATGCTCCAACGGCGTGGAACCCGCAAGGGTTCCCGGACCGTCCTCATGGGGTTGAGTGGGGTTCGCCACTGCCTACGAGAGTGCCTCAGCCACCGTAGACGTGAGGCGCGAGCGTACCGACGAACGGCAGATTCCGGTACTTCTCGGCGTAATCGAGACCGTAACCGACGACGAACTCGTTGGGGATGTCGAAGCCGACCCACTCCACGTCGATCGCGACCTTGGCGGCCTCCGGCTTGCGCAGCAGCGTGCACACCTTGAGGGACGCGGGCTCGCGGGAGCCGAGGTTGGAGATCAGCCAGGACAGCGTCAGACCGGAGTCGATGATGTCCTCGACGATCAGGACGTGCTTGCCCTTGATGTCGGTGTCGAGGTCCTTGAGGATCCGCACCACACCGGAGGACTGCGTGCCCGCGCCGTACGAGGACACGGCCATCCAGTCCATGGTGACGGGGGTGGCGAGCGCACGCGCGAGGTCCGCCATGACCATCACGGCGCCCTTGAGCACTCCGACGATCAACAGGTCCTTGCCCGCGTACTCCGCGTCGATCTTCGCGGCCAGCTCGGCCAGCTTCGCGTCGATCTCTTCCTTGGTGATGAGCACCGACTTGAGGTCGGTGCCCATGTCTTTCGCGTCCACCCGCATCACTTTCGGTCGTCCCGCTTTGATGACGGCCGCTCAGGCCCGCCCACGCCCCTCGTTCAGAGGGCCGCCGACTCCAGTGCCCGGATTCAGCCTTGCCGAATCACCAGTCTGCCACCCTGCCGCTGGGCGACGACCTTGCCCGGGAGATTGATGGCTCCCTGCCCTCGCCAGCCGGTGATCAGCCGGTCGACCTCTTCGATGTGCCGGGCGAACAGCGAACCGGCGGGCGCCCCGGCCTCGATGGCGGCTCGGCGCAGAATGCGGCGGCGCACAGCGGGCGGCAGGACGTACAGCTTGGCGCACTCCAGGAGGCCCGTGGCGTCGCGCACGGAGGCCTCGACCTGGCCGGCCCACGCGTCGAGGGCGTCGGCGTCGTCGCGGGACAACTGCGCCGTACGGGCGAGGGCTTCGACCACGCCCTTGCCGAGGGCCTTCTCCAGTGCGGGCAGGCCTTCGTGGCGCAGCCGCGACCTCGTATAGGCGGGGTCGGCGTTGTGCGGGTCGTCCCAGACGGGGAGCGACTGGACCATGCAGGCCTTGCGGGCGGTCTGCCGGTCGAGGTGCAGGAAGGGGCGGCGGTAACGGCCGCCGGTCCCTGAGACCGCGGCCATTCCGGACAGGGAGCGGATGCCGGAGCCGCGGGCGAGGCCCAGCAGGACGGTTTCGGCTTGGTCGTCGCGGGTGTGGCCGAGGAGGATCGCGGCGGCATCGTGGCGCTCGGCGGCGGAGTCGAGGGCGGCGTACCGCGCGTCGCGGGCGGCGGCCTCGGGTCCGCCTTCGCGGCCGACGGACACGGCGATGGACTCGACCGGTGCCAGGCCGAGTTCGGTGAGCCGTCCGACGACCTCTTCGGCGCGCAGGTCGGAGCCGGACTGCAGACCGTGGTCCACGGTGATGCCACCGGCGCGGAGGCCGAGTTTGGGGGCTTCGAAGGCGAGGGCGGAGGCGAGCGCCATGGAGTCGGCGCCGCCGGAGCACGCCACGAGCACGAGCGGCGCGGGTGGGGGTACGTGCCCGCTCGAGCGCGGTCGAGAGCTGGGGGGAAGCTCGTGCGGCGCGTCGACAGCGGCGGCTGTGCCGACGACAACGGGCGTCGTGAGGTCGCTGAGGATGTCGTGGAGGACGCGGCGCACCGCCAGGCGTATCGCCGCGACCGCAGGATGGGGACCCATGTCCGGTTCCCTTCATGAAGTTGTCGGGGGGTGAGCCCGAGATCGGTCACTCAGAGTGTGTAGATGGTGACAGAACCGGGCCGTTCCCCGAGCATCGCACGCCTACCCATCGCTCACGGTCCCTCGGACGGGTGATACCGGGGGCGTACACCTGCCGTCGGCCGGATTCATTTCACGACTCTGCCTTACGGTGCACCCGCGCGACCCAGTCCGCCGGTTTGGCGATCTCTGCCTTGGTCGGGAGCGTGTTCGGCGAGGTCCACACGCGGTTGAACCCGTCCATGCCCACCTGTTCCACCACCGCCCGTACGAAACGCTCCCCGTCCCGGTACTGGCGCAGCTTCGCGTCCAGGCCGAGCAGCTTGCGCAGTGCCAGGTCCAGACGGGAGGCCCCACGCGCACGGCGTTGCTGGAACTTCTCCCGGATCTCGGCGACAGACGGGACCACCTGCGGGCCCACGCCGTCCATCACGAAGTCCGCGTGACCCTCCAGGAGGGACATCACGGCGGTCAGCCGGCCGAGGATCTCCCGCTGGGCGGGCGTCTGGACGATCTCGACGATGGACCGCCCGCCGTCCTCCCCCTCCTCGCCCTCGGGGCGTCCGCCGGCGAGCGTCTGGGCGGCCTCCCGGATGCGCTCCAGGACCGTCATGGGGTCGACCTCGGTCTCCTCCAGGAAAGACTGGATTTCGCCCTCGAGGTGGTCGCGCAGCCAGGGCACCGCCGTGAACTGCGTCCGGTGCGTCTCCTCGTGCAGGCAGACCCAGAGCCTGAAGTCGTGCGGCTCGACGTCGAGTTCACGCTCGACGTGCACGATGTTCGGGGCGACCAGGAGCAGCCGGCCGCCGCCGTTCTCGCCCGCCGGGAGCTCACGGGTCGCCGGGGCGAAGGTCTCGTACTGCCCGAGGACCCGGGAGGCCAGGAACGACAGGAGCATGCCCAGCTCGACGCCGGTGACCTTGCCGCCGACGGCGCCGAGGACGGCTCCGCCGGGGGTGTTGCCGCGCCGCTCCTGCATCTTGTCCAGCAGCGGCTTGAGGATTTCCCGGAACCCGGCGACGTTCGCCCGGACCCAGCCGGGCCGGTCGACGACGAGTACGGGGGTGTCGTGGAGGTCCTCACCGCCCATCCGCGTGAAGCCGCGGACGTGCTCCTCCGATGCCTTGGCGTGCCGGCGCAGCTCCGCGACGACGGCCCGGGCGTCGTCCCGGCTCACGTCTGGACCCGGCCGCACGAGCCGGGTCGCGGTCGCCACCGCGAGATTCCAGTCGACCATCTCCGCACCACCGATGCTCGTCATAGGTCAACCGTACGTGAGCGCCGCCGCTGGGGGCAGGGAGTGAGGTTCCTGGGAGGGCGCTCTCAAGCGGCGCAACCGCAGCTCGCCAAGGCCGAAGCCGCGTTGTCCAGTGCCTTCTGGACGGCCGTCGGGTCCGTGGGCTGGTCCGACGACGTCAGGAAGGCGAAGGCCAGCAGGCGGCCGTCGCTGTCGACCACCGTGCCCGCCAGGGTGTGTACGCCCGTCAGGGTGCCCGTCTTGGCGCGTACGAGGCCGGTGCCGGGCTCGTCGGCGTAGCGGTTGCGGAGGGTGCCGGTGAAGCCCGCCACCGGGAGGCCGGTGAGGGCCGGGCGGAGTTCGGGGTGGCGGTGGTCGCCCGCCTTGGCCAGCAGCGCGGTGAGCAGGTCGGCGCTGAGCTTGTCGGCACGGTCCAGGCCGCTGCCGTCCGCGAACTCCGCGCCCTGCACGGGCAGGTCGAGCTTCTTCAGCTGCGTACCGATCGCCGTGGCGCCGCCTTCGAAGCTCGCCTGTTCGCCGGTGGCGAGCGCGGTCTGGCGGGCCAGGGCCTCGGCGATGTCGTTGTCGCTGTTGGTGAGCATCCGCTCGACGAGGCCGGCCAGGGACGGGGACTCGACGGTCGCGAGGGCCTTGGCGCGTCCGGTCGCCTTGGAGGGGCCGGGTGCCCCGGTCTTGATGCCGCGGTCGTGGAGGAGGTCCGCGAACGCGCGCGCCGCGTCGGCCGACGGGTCCTGGCTGCGCTCCGCGGGCCCGCTGGAGGAGTCGTCGAGACGCCCCTCGTCGACCATCAGGGCGCTGACCGGCGCGAGGTTGGAGTTGGGGCCGATGGGGTGCGTCGTCGGGCCCGCGTACAGCGTGGTGTCGTACGAGAGCGTCACCTCGTCCAGTTCGCGGTCCTTCAGCGCGCGGGCGGTGTCGTCGGCGAGCGTGCGCAGGCTCGCGTTGCCGTGCGCGTCCTCGCGGGCGGTCAGCGTGGGGTCGCCGCCGCCGACGAGGACGACCTCCTTGGTGTCGGGCTCGAGGACCGCGCGGGTGGAGATGCGATGGTCGGGGCCCGCGGCGTCGAGCACCGCGACGGCCGTGGCGATCTTCGTGGTGGAGGCCGGCGTCAGCGCCTGGTCCGCGCCCCTGCCGTACAGCCGCTTGCCGGTGGCCACGTCGACGACCGCGGCCGTACGCGCGGAGCCCAGTGACGCGTCGTCGAGCAACGGGTCCAGGACGTCGGAGAGGGCCTTCCCGGCGGGCGAGGGCGCGGAGCCGGCCCGGCCGCCGAGGCTCGCGAGCACCGCCGCGGCGCTGGGCGCGGGACGCGGCGCCTTCGGGAGCGAACCGGACGCGTTGCCGTGATCTGCGCCACCCGCGCGCTCGCGCGAGGCCGCCCAGTCGCGCTCCGCCGTACGCTGACCGGTGGAGTCCCAGGGGCCGACCGCGGTCGCCACGGTGGCCGCCAGGGCGAGACCGAGGGCGGCGGCACCCGTCGTGAACTGCACGGTTGTCGGCCGTGCGATCCACGGCTTCACGGTTTCCACGGCCCGCACCAGCCCTGGCCGCACGGCGCGCGTGACCCGCACCACATGCGGTCTCACGGTCCGCCAAGCCTTCAGCTCTGGCACGGCCATCAGCCCCTTTCGCGATCACACACCTGCGTGAGGGACACTTAACCACCAGACCTATGTGTTGATCATGGAGGAGCCACCGGTGGAGTTCGACGTCACGATCGAGATTCCGAAGGGTTCGCGCAACAAGTACGAGGTGGACCACGAGACCGGTCGGATCCGCCTGGACCGTCGACTCTTCACCTCGACCAGCTACCCGGCCGACTACGGCTTCGTCGAGAACACGCTCGGCGAGGACGGCGACCCGCTGGACGCCCTGGTCATCCTGGACGAGCCGACCTTCCCCGGCTGCCTCATCCAGTGCCGCGCGATCGGCATGTTCCGCATGACCGACGAGGCCGGCGGCGACGACAAGCTGCTGTGCGTCCCGGCGCACGACCCGCGCGTGGAGCACCTGCGGGACATCCACCACGTGTCCGAGTTCGACCGCCTGGAGATCCAGCACTTCTTCGAGGTCTACAAGGACCTCGAGCCGGGCAAGTCCGTCGAGGGCGCCAACTGGGTGGGCCGCACGGACGCCGAGGCCGAGATCGAGCGTTCCTACAAGCGCTTCAAGGAGCAGGGCGGTCACCACTGACAGCCGGTTCCCGAACGGGCTGCACGACCCCGACGGGGGGCGGGCAGCCCGTTCGTATGTCAGTGCGCATACTGAGAAGCCGATGGGCACGGCAACCATCAGTTGAGCAACGAGGACGGTGAGCAACCAGGTCCGCGAGAGCGGCACCGGTTTGGGTGCAGAGGGGTGCAGTGACGGAGCCGGAGGCGGAAGACCGCAAGCCGCAGTCCGACGAGGCGAGGAGTGCTTTCGCAGCACCGCCCGGCGTGGCCTCGGCGTTGGAGGACGAGTCGCAGACGACGTCGGAGTTCGCCATTCCGCAAGGGCTGGCGCCGCCGGAGTCGCCGTCCGCGGAGCAGGAGGGGTCGGCGTTCAGCACTCCCCGGACGTACCGGGGCGCCCCCGCCTTCACCCCGCCGACCGGCATCCCCGTGGTCAGACTGACCAAGGAGGTGCCCTGGCAGGACCGGATGCGCACGATGCTGCGCATGCCGGTGGCCGAACGGCCGGTGGCCGAGCCCATCCAGCGGACCGAGGAGGACGGCGGCCCGGCCGTCCCGCGCGTGCTCGACCTGACGCTGCGTATCGGCGAGCTGCTGCTCGCGGGCGGGGAGGGCGCCGAGGACGTGGAGGCGGCGATGTTCGCCGTCTGCCGTGCGTACGGCCTCGACCGCTGCGAGCCGAACGTCACCTTCACGCTGCTGGCCATCTCGTACCAGCCGTCCCTGGTGGACGATCCGGTCACGGCGTCGCGGACGGTACGCCGCCGGGGCACCGACTACACACGGCTCGCGGCCGTGTTCCAGCTCGTCGACGACATCAGTGACGACGAGACCGAGGTGTCCCTGGAGGAGGCCTACCGGCGGCTCGCGGAGATACGCCGCAACCGGCACCCGTACCCCGGCTGGGTGCTGACCGGCGCCGCGGGGCTGCTCGCGGGCGCGGCCTCGGTGCTCGTCGGCGGTGACGCCATCGTGTTCGTGGCCGCCGCGCTCGGCGCGATGCTCGGCGACCGGCTCGCGTGGCTGTTCGCAGGGCGCGGGCTGCCCGAGTTCTACCAGTTCACGGTGGCCGCGATGCCTCCGGCCGCGATCGGCATCACGCTCACGCTGGCCCACGTCGACGTGAACTCATCCGCGGTGATCACCGGTGGGCTCTTCGCGCTGCTGCCGGGGCGGGCGCTGGTCGCGAGCGTCCAGGACGGCCTGACCGGCTTCTACATCACCGCGGCGGCGCGCCTGCTGGAGGTCATGTACTTCTACGTGGGCATCGTCACCGGGGTTCTGCTGGCCCTGTACTTCGGCGTGAAGCTGGGCGCGGAGCTCACCCCGGACGCCGCGTTGAGCAGCTCCGAGCCCGTGTGGGGAATCGTCGCGTCGATGCTGCTGTCGCTGGCGTTCGCGGTGCTGCTCCAGCAGGAACGGTCCACCGTGCTGCTGGTGACCCTCAACGGCGGCGTGGCCTGGTCGGTGTACGGCGCCATGCACTACTCGGGCGAGCTCTCGCCGGTCGCCTCCACGGCCGTCGCGGCGGGCGTGGTGGGCCTGTTCGGCCAGCTCCTGTCCCGCTACCGGTTCGCGTCCGCCCTGCCGTACACGACGGCCGCGATCGGGCCGCTGCTGCCCGGTTCGGCCACGTACTTCGGGCTGCTGTCCATCGCCGAGAGCGACGTCAACGCCGGGCTGGTCTCCCTGTCCAAGGCCGCCGCCCTCGCGATGGCCATCGCCATCGGCGTGAACCTCGGCTCGGAGATCTCCCGCTTGTTCCTGCGGGTGCCGGGCGCCAGTACGGCGGGCCGCCGCGCGGCCAAGCGGACGCGCGGCTTCTAGGGAGCGAAGGGGCGAGGCGAGCGGGAGCTCAGCTCTGCGGGTAGTCCTGGCCGTAGGGATAGCCCTGGCCCTGCGGGTACTGCTGCGGCTGCCGCTGCCCCTGGGGGTACTGCCCGTCCTGCGGGTACTGCTGCCCCTGCGGGTACTGCTGCCCCTGCGGGTACTGCTGGCCCTCGGGGTACTGGGCGCCGTAAGACTGGCCCTGCTGGTGGCCATGGTTCTGATCCGAGCCGTAAGGCTGCTGCCGCGGCTGTTGCTGCTGCTGGGGGCGGGCCTGACCCTGATGGCCGTACGCCTGGTCCTGGCCCTGATGGCCGTACCCATGGTCCTGGCCGCCCTGCTGCATCGGCGGTACACGCCGCAGCTGGGTCGTCGCGTCGTCCATGGCCGGCGCCGCGGGAGCCTCCGGCGGGTCCGCCTTCGACCTGCCGCGTGCCCGCAGGAACTCGATGACGATCGGCAGGACGGACAGGAGGACGATCAGGATGAGGATCGGCTCGATGTTCTTCTTCACGAAGTCGATCTGACCCAGCCAGGAACCGAGCAGGGTGACGCCCGCGCCCCAGAGGATGCCGCCGATGATGTTGAACGTGAGGAACGAGCGGTACCGCATGCCGCTGACGCCGGCGATGATCGGCGTGAACGTCCGCACGATGGGCACGAAGCGGGCCAGGACAAGGGACTTGGGCCCGTACTTCTCGAAGAACTCGTGCGCCTTGACCACGTTCTCCTGTTTGAACAGGCGGGAGTCCGGGCGCTTGAAGAGTGCCGGCCCGACCTTCTTGCCGAACATGTAGCCCGCCTGGTCGCCGAGGATCGCGGCGATACAGATCAGGACGATGGCCGCCCACAGCGGGAAGTCCAGCTGGTCCGACGTGATCAGCAGACCCGCCGTGAACAGCAGCGAGTCACCCGGCAGGAAGAAGCCGATGAGCAGGCCCGACTCGGCGAAGACGATGAGGAGCAGTCCCCAGATCCCGAACGTGTCGAGCAGGTAGTCCGGATCCAACCAGCTTGGTCCGAGGGCAAGCGTCGTCACGGTTCCGGGCTCCTGAGGGGGTGAAGGAAGAGCAGGCGGTTCTGCTTCGGGCGACCAAAGCTATCAACGCAGGGCGTCTTCGCCAGGTTCCGCCGACCCTTCCAAGCCCCACTGTGCGCCAACTGCGAGCAACCTGTGAAGTCCCGGCGGGGTGCCGGCCGGCCCGGGAGTGCCCCCGTGCCCCGGGCCGGCCGCTACTACGCGTGCCGCGCGGCGTTCGCCACGATCGCGTCCCTGAGGTGCTCCGCGAGCCCCGACCGCATCGAGTCGTAGAACGCCTTGAAACGCTCGTCGGAGACGTACATCTCGCCGAGGCAGGTGTGCATCTCGTACGGGCACTCGTAGAACCACTGGTTGATGTGCTGCCGGTGCTCCTCGGCCAGGTCCATGGCCGCCTCGCCGTTCGGCGGCTCTTCGGCGTCCATCAGGGCGCCGTAGCGCTCGCCCCAGGCGTTGACCTCGGCCTGCATGCGCTTCCAGTCGTCCTTGGTGTAGCGGGCGGTGCGGCGCTGTGACTCGGCGTACGCCTCCGTGCCGCCCCAGCGCTGCTCAGCCTCCTCGGCGTACTGCTCCGGATCCTTGTCCCCGAAGACCTCGAACTTCTCCTCGGGTGTGAGATTGATGCCCATCTTGCGTGCCTCCATGGCGTGCTCCACGGCCGCCGCCATCTTCTGCAGCCTCTCGATCCGGGCGGTCAGCAACTCGTGCTGGCGGCGCAGGTGCGCGCGCGGGTCCGCTTCCGGGTCGTCGAGCAGGGCGGCGACCTCGTCGAGCGGGAAGCCGAGCTCTCGGTAGAACAGGATCTGCTGCAGCCGGTCGAGGTCGGCGTCGCTGTAACGCCGGTGGCCCGCGTAGCTGCGCTCGCTGGGCACGAGCAGCCCGATCTCGTCGTAGTGGTGCAGTGTGCGCACCGTGATCCCGGCGAAACCGGCGGTCTGTCCCACGGAGTGGCTCATCGCCTCCGCTCCCTCCTTTTTCGGTACGCGTCTCAGGCTGAGCCCTCACGTCACGTGAGGTGCAAGCCCGAATCCACCGGGCGCTATGCCGCTTTTACTCGGCTTTGACGAGTTCGTGGACCACCATGGAGGCCCGACCCGACCGACCGGAGGCACCATGCCGCTCCACACCGGCCCCGCCAAGCCCGCCGGGCGCCCCTCGACCGTCAACCCCTTCTACGGGGAGGCCAATCCGGTCAGCGGCATGACCGAGGCCCCGCCCCAGCATCGGCTGCCGGAGGGACCGCTGCCGCCGGCCACGGCGTACCAACTCGTCCATGACGAGCTGATGCTGGACGGGAACTCCCGTCTGAACCTCGCCACCTTCGTCACCACCTGGATGGAACCGCAGGCCGGCGTGCTGATGGCGGAGTGCCGGGACAAGAACATGATCGACAAGGACGAGTATCCACGGACCGCCGAGCTGGAGCGGCGCTGCGTGGCGATGCTCGCCGACCTGTGGAACGCGCCGGATCCGGCCGCCGCCGTGGGCTGCTCGACGACGGGTTCGAGCGAGGCGTGCATGCTCGCCGGCATGGCGCTCAAGCGCCGCTGGGCCCAGCGGAACGCCGACCGGTATCCCGGGGCCCGTCCGAACCTCGTCATGGGCGTCAACGTCCAGGTCTGCTGGGAGAAGTTCTGCGCCTTCTGGGAGGTCGAGATGCGCCAAGTGCCCATGGAGGGCGACCGGTTCCACCTCGACCCGCAGGCCGCCGCCGACCTGTGCGACGAGAACACCATCGGGGTCGTCGGCATCCTGGGGTCCACCTTCGACGGGTCTTACGAGCCGATCGACGAACTGTGCGCGGCACTGGACGAGTTGCAGGAACGAACGGGGCTCGACATCCCCGTCCATGTCGACGGCGCGTCCGGCGCGATGGTCGCGCCCTTCCTCGACGAACACCTGCGATGGGACTTCCGACTGCCGCGCGTGGCCTCCATCAACACCTCGGGGCACAAGTACGGGCTCGTGTACCCGGGTGTCGGGTGGGCGCTGTGGCGGTCGGCCGCCGAGCTGCCCGAGGAGCTGGTCTTCCGGGTGAACTACCTGGGCGGCGACATGCCGACGTTCGCGCTCAACTTCTCGCGGCCGGGCGCCCAGGTCGTCGCGCAGTACTACACCTTCCTCCGCCTGGGCCGTGCGGGCTTCGAGGCGGTCCAGCGGACGACACGGGACGTGGCCATGGGGCTCGCCAAGCGCGTGGCGGCGCTCGGGGACTTCCGGCTCCTCACCCGGGGCGACGAGCTGCCGGTCTTCGCCTTCACGACGGCGACCGATGTGAGCGCGTACGACGTCTTCGACGTGTCCCGGAGGATGCGCGAGCGCGGCTGGCTCGTGCCGGCCTACACCTTCCCGCCGCACCGCGAGGACCTCTCCGTGCTGCGTGTGGTGTGCCGCAACGGCTTCTCGTCGGACCTCGCCGAGCTGTTCGTCGAGGACCTGGAGCGGCTGCTGCCCGAACTGCGCCGTCAGCCGGGGCCATCGACGCACGACAAAGGGGCGGCGACCGGCTTCCATCACTGAGCCGGTCGCGCCCCACCGCCCCTCGCGGCTACTTGCTCAGCGCCGCGAACCTCCGTACCGCCAGCGGGAAGAACACCGCGACCAGGGCGAGCGGCCACGCCACCGCCAGCAGCTCGGCGTGCTCGGCCGCCCAGGACGTGCTCACCGCGCCGCCCTTGTTGCCGAACAGCTCACGCATCGCGGTGGCCGTCGCCGACAAGGATTAGTCAAACTTGATTAACGAGGAGTCGAGTCGAGTCGCGCCGCCCATCGACACGGCCCAGCCGGCACAGCCCATCCGGCTCCGCCTCAGCGCGCGTCTCCCGGATGCGGCTCCCCCGTCGCGTACGGGTTCTCCTCGTCCCCCTTGAGCACGCCCACGAACGGCTCTCCCTCGCCCGCGAACGTGTACGCCCCGCCCCTGATCCGCTCGATCAGCCCGCGGGTCCACTCGGCGCCGGTGTCGG
The DNA here is from genome assembly GCF_005786655.1 of Streptomyces montanus. Classification (NCBI taxonomy): domain Bacteria; kingdom Bacillati; phylum Actinomycetota; class Actinomycetes; order Kitasatosporales; family Streptomycetaceae; genus Streptomyces; species Streptomyces montanus. The sequence goes on along the minus strand of NZ_VBZC01000045.1, from coordinate 60,332 downwards.
CCGAGTGGACCCAGTAGTTCATGATCTCGCCGATGTGGCCGAGCTGTTCCGGGCCGTCCTCGGGCGTGTAGTACTCGGTGACGGACTTGCGCCACTGCTCGATGGTGCGCACCCGCTCCTCGAGAAGTTCGAGGACCTCCTCGCGAGGCAGGTCGACCATGAAGCCCAGCGAGGCCGTGAGCATGTCCGGCCGCTGGTCGTACGAGGCCAGCGACCCCCGCAGGACTGCGAGGAACTCCTCGGTGCCCTTCTCCGTGACCTCGTACTCGGTGCGCGGCGGCCCACCGGCCGTGGAGGGCGCGATCTCGTGCGCGTGCAGCAGGCCCTGCTTGGCCATCTGCTTGAGCGCGTGGTAGATCGAGCCCGGCTTGGCGTTGGACCACTCGTGCGCGCCCCAGTACTCCAGGTCGTTGCGCACCTGATAACCGTGGGCCCGGCCGTGCTGGCGGACGGCACCCAGGACGAGGAGGCGGATCGCTGACATGCGCTCAGCGTAGAACTCCGCCGCCCGGCTACCGAGCGCCACCTCGGCTCGGGCGCCACCTCGGGCCCGGGGCGTCGGCTCAGCCCCAGGCGCTGCCCTGCTCCTGTGCGATCAGTTCGAAGGCCGTCTTCTTGTCCAGAGACTCCCGGATGATGTCGGCGTGGCCGGCGTGCCGGGCCATCTCCGCGATCAGGCGGAGCATCAGCCAGCGCATCGACACCGCCTCGTCGTCGGGGAACCACGGCTGGTCGGGCAGCGGGAAGGTGTCGTTCATGCTGGGCACGGCCCGGATGAAGTCCTCGGTCCGCCGGGCGACCTTGTCCCAGTAGGCGAGCATCGACTCGACGCTCTCGTCGCCGACCAGTTGAAAGCTTTCTCCCCAGTTCTCCTCGGAGCGCTGCACGTCGGGCGCCACCTGCTGAGCCCGGGACAGCCAGCCCTGCTCGGTCTCCGCGACATGCTTGAGGAGCCCGGAGAGCGAGAGCTCGCTGGCGCTCGGCTTGGTCCCGGCCTGCTCATCGGTCAGACCGAGCAGCGTCCGCCGGATGCCGCCGCGCTGCTCGTCCAGAAAGGCGAGCAGCGCCCCGCGCTCGTCGCCGTGAGCCTCCGCGTGTACGTGCATGACCATGAGGTGCCGCCTCTCATCGGGTCCTCTTGCCTGACACCGACGAAGCTACGGACCCTTGCGGTCAGCTTCTGTCCGCAAGGGTCCGGGGGCGTGGACAAGACTCAGAACGGGAAGAAGCTCCGCTCGTGCTGCACCGAGATCCACTTCTGCGTGGTGAACGCCTCGACCGTCGCCTCGCCGTTGAGGCGGCCGATGCCCGAGGCCTTCTCGCCGCCGAAGGCGACCAGCGGCTCGTCGTGCACGGTGCCGTCGTTCACGTGGAACATGCCCGAGTCGATCTGCTTCGCGAAGGACACACCGCGCTCGACGTCGCCGGTGTGCACGGCGCCGCTCAGCCCGTACGGGGTGTCGTTGACGAGGCGTACGGCCTCCTCCTCGCCGTCGAACGGGATGAGGAGGGCGACCGGGCCGAAGATCTCCTGCTGGAGGATCGACGCGTCGGCGGGCAGGCTCGTCAGAACGCTCGGCTCGACGAGGTTGTCGGAGGTGGAGCCGTGCACCAGCGCGGTGGCACCGTCGGCGATCGCCTGGTCCACGGCGCCCGTAATGGCGTCCGCCTGCGAGGAGTTGATGACCGGGCCGATGATCGTCTGCGGGTCGCGCGGGTCGCCCACCTTCAGGGTCTTCACCTTGGCGACGAACTTCTCGGTGAACTCCGCCTCGATCGATCGGTCCACCAGCACACGGTTGGCGGCCATGCAGACCTGGCCCTGGTGCACGAACCGGCTGAAGACGGCGGCGTCCACGGCGTAGTCGATGTCCGCGTCGTCGAGGACCACCAGAGCGCTGTTGCCGCCGAGTTCGAGGATGGCGCGCTTGAACTGCGAGGCGCAGACCGTGGCGACGTGGCGGCCCACCTGGTCCGAACCGGTGAAGGAGATGACCTTGGGGACGGGGTGCTCGATGAAGGCGTCGCCGATCTCCGCGATGTCGGTGATCACGACGTTCAGCAGGCCGCCCGGCAGCCCCGCTTCCTCAAGGATCTTGGCGACCAGGGTGCCACCGCAGATCGGGGTGTTCTGGTGCGGCTTGAGGACCACGGCGTTGCCCAGCGCCAGGGCCGGCGCGACGGACTTCAGCGACAGCAGGAAGGGGAAGTTGAAGGGGCTGATCACGCCGACGACACCGACGGGGACGCGGTAGAGGCGGTTCTCCTTGCCGTCGACCGGCGAGGGGATGATCCGGCCCTCGGGGCGCAGCGCCACATGGATCGCCTCGCGCAGGAACTCCTTGGCGAGGTGGAGTTCGAAGCCCGCCTTCAGATGCGTGCCGCCGAGTTCGGCGATGATGACCTCGGCGAGCTCCTGCTCGCGGTCCTCGATGATCCTCAGGGCCTTCTCGAACACCGCGCGGCGTGCGTAGGCGTTGGTCGCGGCCCACTTCTTCTGCGCACGGGCAGCGCTCCGGTAGGCCTGATCCACTTCGTCGACCGTGGCTATGGTGATCGACGCCAGCTTCTCGCCGTCGTACGGGTTGAAGTCGATGATGTCCCAGGAGCCGGTCCCCGGACGCCACTCTCCGTCGATGTACTGCTGAGCCAGGTCCGTGAAGTAGGACGACATGTGACCCTCAATCCCTTACTGCCGGGGCAGATCCTGCCAAGGGCAGCCACCCGATCCGTGTCAAGGCTGATCACGCGTCATCGTACTTCTGTTCAAAGGGAGTTGGAGAACAACCTGGGAGACTCGGTGAAGACTCTCAGGAGAGCTGGAGCAGCCCCCGCAGCAGATCCCGGCTCTCGTCCGGACCCGGGCTGTCGTCCTGCAGCTGCTTCATCGCCTTCTCGTACTGGGTGACGTCCTCGCGCTTGTCCAGATAGAGCGCGCTGGTGAGCTGCTCCAGGTACACGACGTCGGACAGATCCGACTCGGGGAAGCTGAGCACCGTGAAGGCACCGCTCTCACCGGAGTGCCCGCCGAAGCTGAACGGCATGATCTGGAGTCGTACGTTCGGCCGCTCGGACACCTCGATCAGATGCTGGAGCTGACCCCGCATCACTTCGCGGTCACCGTAGGGCCGGCGGAGCGCCGCCTCGTCGAGTACGCAATGGAAGTCCGGCGCGTTCTCGGACACCAGGTACTTCTGGCGCTCCAGGCGCAGCGCCACGCGCCGCTCGATGTCGGCCGCGCTCACGCTCTTGCCCGCGCCCTTCATGCCCCGCTCGACGACCGCGTGCGCGTACGCCTCCGTCTGCAACAGGCCGTGCACGAACTGCACTTCGTACGACCGGATCACGGACGCGGCGCCCTCCAGGCCGACATAGGTGGGGAACCAGCTGGGCAGAACGTCCGAGTAACTGTGCCACCACCCCGCGACGTTGGCCTCCCTGGCGAGAGAGAGGAGCGAGTTGCGCTCCGCCTCGTCGGTGATGCCGTACAGCGTCAACAGATCCTCGACGTCCCGCGTTTTGAAGCTCACCCTCCCCAACTCCATACGGCTGATCTTGGATTCGGAGGCACGGATCGAGTACCCGGCCGCTTCCCGGGTGATCCCGCGCGATTCACGCAGTCTCCTGAGTTGCGAGCCGAGCAGCATGCGTCGAACCACCGATCCCGACTCTTGCGCGCTCACGTTCGTCCGCCTCCCCAACGGTCTTCAGGGGCCGCAGTCTGCCACTAAAACACTCCAAGCTGTACTCGTTCGGTTACGGAAACGGCAAGACCCGCAAAGTACCGGCACCCGAAGAGGCAAGGAGAAGACCAGCCAGAGGCAGAAAAACGGCAAGAAGACGACGGAAAATATGAGCAAGAAGCGGTACGGGAAGGTCCAATTGGGGCACGTGCACGTGCATCTGCCCTTGCATCTGCTCTGCGCATTCGGAACCATGGTCCCCGCGCCACCGCTGCATCGCAACGACCGCGAATTCCCGGGAGTGCCTCGCATGGGGACGAATGGATCGACCATGCTCGAGCCGTTAAGGCAGGGCCTTCCGCCGCTGGACCCCTCGGCCGTGTCCAGCGCCGCGTCGTGCGCCCTGGCCGCCCGCTACGAAGCGGTGCGCGAAGCACGGCACTTCACACGCGGAACACTGGACCAGTGGGACGTCGACGACCGCTTCGACGATGTCTGCCTGGTCGTCTCCGAACTCGTCACCAACGCGCTGCGGCACGCGCTGCCCTCGGACACCCCGCGCGGCCCCGAGCAGGATCCGCCCGTGCGGCTGCACTTGATGCGCTGGACCGAGAGACTCGTGTGCGCCGTGCGCGATCCGAGTCACGACAGTCCGGTCGCGCGCGACTCGGACGACTTCTCGGCGGAGTCGGGGCGCGGCCTGTTCCTGGTCGACTCCTTCGCCGACAGCTGGGGGTGGCACCCGCTCGCGGGCACGCTCAGCGGCAAGGTCGTGTGGGCCCTGTTCCGGCTCCCACCGACCGGCTGACGAACCGCGGCGTTTCTTCACGCCGCGGTTCTACGCGCGTTACGGTGCGCGAGGGGCCGATCGCCCTCAGTTGCCCCCCACCAGATGGTCGAACTCGCCGTCCTTGATGCCCAGAAGCATGGCTTCGATCTCGGCGCGCGTGTAGACGAGCGCCGGCCCGTCAGGGAAGCGCGAGTTGCGCACCGCCACCTCACCTCCGGGCAGCCTGGCGAACTCCACGCAGGAGCCCTGCGAGTTGCTGTGCCTGCTCTTCTGCCAGGCCACCCCGAAAAGCTCCGTGGCAGCCATGCCGTTGTACACGTCGTGGTCCACAGGTCGCTCCCTGGTGGCGCAGTGGCGTTTCTGGTGCCAGTGATGCAGCGGTCAACTGACCCGGATCATAGCCCTCTTCACCTGCAGATGCATGAGCAGATGCACGTGCACGCGGGGTGGTTCTGCGGTTACAGCTTTCACGCCTGTCTCACACGTCTACAGCTGCCCCAGCGCATGCCCCAGAGATCGCATCACATGCGACCTCCAGCCCCCGTCCATGATCTGACGCGCCATCATCTGCGCAGGGTCGTCCGGATCGAATCCCTCGTGCTGTAGGAAGAGACGTGTGCCGCGGCCTTCGTGTTCCATCGTCCAGGTGATGGTCCAGTCCGCGCAGTTCCCGGGATCGGGGTCGGTCCAGCGGAGGCTGAGCATCCGCCCCGTCTCGTACGCGAGCACCTCGACCTCGACGGTGCCGGAGAAGTTTGAGTTCGGCCGCGGCACCGAGGTCATCGTGTACCGGTGCCCCACCTCGAGCCGGAAGCCGTCCGCCCCCGGCATCAGCCACTGCACCAGCAGTTCTGGTTCGGTCAGCGCGCGCCAGACCTTGGCCGGCGGATGCGGCAGGAACTGATCGACGCGGATGGTGGTGAGGTCATCTGGTGCAGCACTCATGTCGGCGGCCATCCGGTGGGGGGCATGTCAGTTGGCCACCTGCGCGTGGCTCATGTCACTTCATCGTCGGGCATCCGGTCCAGCAGGTCACCGAGCCCCTTGAGACGCCGGCGCCAGAACCTCTCGTACGGATGGAGCCAGTCCTGCACCTCGGCGAGGGGCTCCGCCTCCAGCCGATAGATGCGCTGCCGTCCGGCGCGCTGCTCGGAGACGAGTCCGGCCTCCCGGAGCACCTTCAGGTGTTCCGAGAGGCTCGGCCGGCGCATGTCGAAATGTTCGGCCAACGCCTGCACGGCCTGCGGGCCCTCGTCCCGCAGCAGCCGCAGCACTTCGCGCCGGGTGGCGTTGGCGAGCGCGGCGAAGACGCGGTCCTCGCGCGCCCCAGTGGTCGTCATGGTCCGGTCAGAAGCCTTCCTTCTCCGTGAGCAGCATCAGACCGTTGCCGTCCGGGTCCCGGAACGCGGCCATACGTCCCCAGGGGAGGTCGTCCGGGCCCTCCACGTCCACCCCCGCGGCCGCGAGCCGCGAACAGTCGGCGTCGACATCGGTCGTGACCAACATGATCCCCCGGGTCTCCCCCGGTGTGAAACCGCCCATCCCGGGCCCGGACAACGTGAACACGGTCTGCGCCCCTTCGGGCGCCACCTGCACCCACCGGCCCTGCGGCATGTCCAGGTCCGCGGCGACCTCGAAGCCGAGCACGTCCGTGTAGAAGCGCAGGGCCCGGTCCTGGTCGGCGACGGGAAGGGTGACGAAAGAGGCATGTGTGATGTTCATGCCTCTCACGTTAGGTAGGGAATCCCCTACGCGTCAAGCGTAGGAATTTCCCTATGCATAGCGATGGGGCGAACCCGCGCTACCGGGCCGAGTACGGCAGCAGAGCCATCTCGCGTGCGTTCTTGATCGCACTAGCCAGTTGGCGCTGCTGCTGGGCGGACACCCGGGTCACCCGGCGGCTGCGGATCTTGCCCCGGTCCGAGATGAACTTCCTCAGGAGGTCGGTGTCCTTGTAGTCGATGTAGGTGATGCCGGCGGCGTCCAGGGGGTTGGGGCGGGACTTCTGAGGCTTGCGGTCGGGCTTGCGGGGCATGGCGGTCAGACCTCCAGGAGCGTGTCGAAGGCGGGCGGGAGCTGTTTCCAGGCGGTGCGGCCGGCGGCGTACTCGGCGTCGGTCAAGAGGCAGGACTCCAGGAGGAGTTCGAGTCCGTCCCGGTCCAGCGCCGGGGACGTGAAGACCAGGTGCTGACAGCAGTCGCCGTGCTCCGGGTGCCAGTCGAGCGCCGCCGCGGCGCGTCGTACGGGCGGCACCATCTCCCACGCGGCGTCCGGCAACGAGGCCAGCCAGGGCCCCGCGTTCTCGACGCACAGGGCGCCCCCGGCCGCGTCCCAGTGCAGCAGCGTGTCGGGCCGGTCGGCGAGCCAGAAGCGGCCCCTGCTGCGAGCCGCGGCGCAGGTCAGATCCTCCAGGGCCGCGTACAGCCGCTCCGGATGGAACGGGCGGCGGCGATGCCACACGAGGGTGGAGACACCGCACTCGTCGGCCTCGGCCGGCAGCAGCGCACAGGCCGGGTGCTGGGCCGCGGCCGCCGCCTCCACGTCGAATCCGCCGAGCGCGGCACCCGCCAAGTCGCCGTGGCCGAGCGGAACTTGGCGGGCGGTCGGATGCAGCTGGGCCAGCAGCGCCCGGTCCTCGTCGTCGGCCCCCTCGGACTCGACGACGGCGAGCACGGGCGCGTACTCCAGCTGACGCGCGAACGTGTCGGCGATCGTGCGCTGGTCGGTGGCGGCCGCGGCCAGTCCCGCCTCCGCGAGATCGTCACCGTTGCCGAGATACGGCAGCACCAGCGCGGGATCGACCGCGGTGATCACCCCGGTGAGCCGCAGCCCACTGCTCGCGACCACCTCGGCCATCGCCTTGGGCTCGACCGAGTCCCACAGCTCGACGACCGCGAGACGAGTGACCCCGTCCCCCTCCAGCCGCTCCAGCTCCGGCACCAGGTCCTCGCGCAGGGCGCAGCACGCGCAGTCGTTGACGAGCGGCGCCTCCCCGGCGGAGAGGACGCCGCCACTGTCGCGGATCGTGCGGGCGACCGTGCCCCGCACGGCCGTCGCGAGGTCGTGGTGCAGCGCGACGGCCCCCGGAACGTCGGCGAGCAGCCGGTCGACGGCCGCCCTACGGGCGTCGGAGTGCAGCCCGCCGACGATGGCGACGGACAGCATCAGCCGGCCTCCCGCTTGCCGTACCGCTGCTCGAAGCGCTCCACGCGGCCAGCCGTGTCGAGCACCCGGGCCGTCCCGGTATAGAAGGGATGACTGACGTTCGAGATCTCGACGTCGACGACCGGATAGGTGTTGCCGTCCTCCCATTCGACCGTCTTCTCGCTCGTCAGGGTCGAGCGGGTCAGGAAGGCGTGGTTCGCGGCCCGGTCCCGGAAGACGACGGGCCCGTACGCCGGGTGAATCCCCTCACGCATCGCGATCAGCGCTCCTCTCGGAAGTCGACGTGACGGCCCACGACGGGGTCGTACTTGCGCAGGGTCATCCGGTCGGGGTCGTTACGGCGGTTCTTGCGGGTGACGTACGTGAAGCCGGTCCCGGCCGTGGACCGGAGCTTGATGACCGGACGGAGTTCGTTGCGTGCCATGGGGCTAGTATATGAAAACGGATCCCATTTCCAATAAGAAGGAACAGAGAGGTTCGTCACCATGTCCGCACACTGCATGCTGACCGGGGCCCAACCCGGCTTCGGCAACACCATCTCCCACTCCCACCGGCGATCGTCCCGGCGCTTCGACCCCAACATCCAGAGCAAGCGCTACTGGCTGCCGAGTGAGGGCAGGTACGTACGGCTGAAGCTCAGCGCCAAGGGGATCAAGACGGTCGACACGATCGGCGTCGAGGCGGCCGTGGCCAGGATTCGTGCCCGTGGAGTGAAGGTCTGATGGCGAAGAAGAGCAAGATCGCGAAGAACGAGAAGCGCCAGGAGATCGTCGCGCGGTACGCCGCCCGACGGGCCGAGCTGAAGGAGATCATCCGCAGGCCCTCCTCCTCGGAGGCCGAAAAGCTCGCTGCCCAGCGGGAATTGCGCAGGCAGCCGCGTGACGCCAGCGCCACCCGCGTACGCAACCGGGACAGCGTGGACGGCCGTCCGCGCGGATACCTGCGGACCTTCGGGCTCTCGCGTGTGAATCTGCGCGAGCAGGCGCACGCGGGCTTCCTTCCCGGGGTGCGCAAGTCGTCCTGGTAGCTTGCTGCGGTCGTTCCGGCGACCCGGGCGACGACCTTCGTTCCACACCCTTGGGGGACTTTCAGTGACTTCGGCGACCTTCCCGCGCAGGCAGGTGCGGATCGCGGCCGCGACGGCGGGACTGGCGGCCGCGCTCGTCCTGACGGGCTGCAGCAGCGACGACGGAGACGGTGACAACGCCTCGTCCCCGGAGACGAGTGCGGCGCCGACCAAGTCGGCGGACACCGGCGGCGGCTCCGGCGGGAGCACGTCCAAGGGCGGCGGCCTGCAGGGAAGCTGGCTCACCACCAAGGGCGGCAAGGCCGTGGCGCTGGTGATCACCGGCAAGGAAGCCGGTCTGTTCTCGACCGGCGGTTCCGTGTGCAGCGGAACCGCCGGGGAGACGTCGGGCATGCAGATGATCGCGCTGAAGTGCACCGACGGAAGCAAGGACCGGACCAAGGGCATGGTCGAGTCCGTCAACTCCACGACCATGAAGGTCAACTGGGAGGGCTTCGGCGAGGAGACGTACACGAAGTCGGAGGGCGGGAAGCTGCCGACGGGTCTGCCTACGGCCGACCTGGGCACCTGAGCCCGACTTCGAGTCCGGCTCTGAGTACGAGTCCGACTCTGAGACGAGTCCGAGTACGACTCCGGCTCGACGGGCGGCTTGCCGGGAACCGTCAGGGGAGCCGCTGACGCGGTTCCACCTGAGCCCGGTCCGCCGCTTCGGCGCCCTGGTTCCAGCCCGCCGCGTCGTTGACCCCACGCACGCGGGTCGTGGTCGTCTCCGGGAACATGCGGTCCGTGCGGGCGGTGACCGCCACCTCGCGGGTGGCGAGGACCGGGAGAAGGTCGGGGGTCACCTGGGTCTCGGTGGCGGAGGCCAGACGCGTACCGATGCGCTGGGCGTACGCCGCCAGGAACGACTGGCGGAAGGTCTTCGTGCGGCGGCGGCCGGCGGCGCGCGCTGCCGCCTCCGCCTTCGTCATCGCGGCGGTGGCCTGCACGAGCAGTGAGGTGTGGAGGAGTTCGACCGCCTCCAGATCGGGTTCGAAACCGACGACGGTGGAGAAGCCGAGGGGTTCGTTCCACACGGCCCGGCATCGGTTCGCGGTGGCGACCGCGTCGAGGAGCGTGGCCTTGGCCGTCTCGTACGGCGGGTCGACCCCGATCCGGCACGCACCGGGCGCGTCACCCGCGGGCGCCCCCGCCGCGAGCAGTGCCTCGTCGATGCTGTGGCGCGCCATCAGCTCCTGCGCCTTGCCGGTGAGCGCCTCCGCCTCCTCCGGGAAGCCGGTCGCCTCCGCCTTGGCGAGCAGCGCGCGTATACGGGTGAGCATGCGGGACTCGGGCCGCCGCTCCTCCGGTGTCCCGTGGAGCTGATGGTGGTGCGGATCGTCGAGCGGTTCGAGGGGCGGGAGGCGGAGCAGCAGGCGGTACAGCTCCAGCACGGCTGTCGCGTACGAGAAGCGGTCGGTGCGTACGGGGGCGGGGTCCAGCTCGTCGAGCTGCGCCTCCCAGCGGCGGCCGCGCGTCTGCTTCCGCCGGGCCTCGCTGCCGAGGATCAGGCCCGAGGCCAGTTGTACGTGCGTCTCGTCCAGCTCGCGTCGCACGATCCGTACGACATCGGCGGGCTGCCAGCCGCGCCGCCAGGCCGCGACGATGAAGTCCTCGCCGCGCAGGACGAGTTCGGCGTCCGCCGAGGGGTCGGCCGCGAGGAGTGAGGCGCCCGTGTCCAGGGTCGCGTCGGTGTCGGCGTAGAGGGCGGTCTCGAAGGCGCGGTCCACGGTGCTGGGCGTACTCACGCGTCGATCGTGCCACGGGGTGGGGGCGGTGGTTTTTCCCTTCCCCGAGCCCGCCCCTTCCCGGAACTGAGGGCTGCGCCCCCAGGCCCCCCGGGGTCGTGGTTCGGTGCGGGTGCGTTGTGGCTGGTCGCGCAGTTCCCCGCGCCCCTGAAGGGCGCCCTGCAGCCGCCCGCCGCCGTCTCAGCCCGTGAAATTGGGTCGCCCCGCCGCACGCGGGCCGCAAAGCATGGCCCCATGGTCGACACCTCCCTCTACGCAGCGTTTCTGGTCGCCGCCCTCGCGCTCGTCGTGAGCCCCGGACCCGACATGATGTTCATCGTGGCGATGGGCGGACGCGGGGGCCCTGTCGCGGGCGTGATGGCCGCCGCCGGCGTGGCCTTCGCGATGCTGGTCCACGCCGTCGCCGCGATGCTGGGCCTCTCGGCCCTGTTCACCACCCTGCCGACCCTCTATCACGTACTGCGCTGGGTGGGCGCCGCCTACCTCCTCTACCTCGCGATCAAAGCGTTCCGGGACCGCTCGGCACCGGTCGAGGAAGGCGGCACCCTCGGCCCGGGGCGGCGGCGCGCCTTCTGGCAGGGCGCGGTCACCAACCTCCTCAATCCCAAGGTGATCCTCTTCAACGTCGCGTTCCTGCCGCAGTTCGTGAACCCCGGACTCGGCCACGTCATGACCCAGTTCCTGATCCTCGGCGTCACCCTGGTGGTCATGGGCTTCGCCTTCGACGCCTCGGTGGGCCTGCTCTCCGGCCGCCTCTCCGACGTACTCCGCCGCAGCCGCCGGGTCGCCCGGGGCCTGAACATCTTCAGCGGGACGGTGTTCACCGGGCTCGCGGTGCGACTGCTCGTGGCGTCCCCGAAGTAGCGTCCCCGGAGCAACACCTCCACAGCGTCGTCAACCCAGGGTTGACACCCCTCGGGTGTCAACCTACGGTTGACGCATGACCACGAACCCACGCGCCACCACCTCCATCCGGCTCGACGACCTCATCGAGGCCATCAAGAAGGTCCACACGGACGCGCTGGACCAACTCCAGGACGCGGTGATCGCCGCGGATCACCTGGGCGACGTGGCCGACCACCTGATCGGCCACTTCGTGGACCAGGCCCGGCGTTCGGGCGCGTCCTGGACGGACATCGGCAAGAGCATGGGGGTCACCCGCCAGGCCGCCCAGAAACGGTTCGTGCCGAAGGCCGAATCGGACCTCGACCCGAGCCAGGGCTTCGGCCGCTACACCCCGCGGGCCAGGAACGTGGTGATGGCCGCCCACAGCGCGGCCAAGGCCGCCGGCAACGACCTGACCCACCCCGAACACCTGGTCCTCGGCCTCATCACCGAGCCCGAGGGAATCGGCGCGGCGATGATCACCGCACAGGGCATCCCCCTGGAGTCGGTACGCGAGGCCGCGAGCGCCGCGCTCCCGCCGAGGGCCGAGAGCGTTCCCGAACTCGTCCCCTACGGCGCGGGCGCCAAGAAGGTCCTGGAACTCACCTTCCGCGAGGCCCTCCGCCTCGGCCACAACTACATCGGCACGGAACACATCCTGCTCGCGCTGCTGGAGCACGAGGGCGGGACGGGCGTACTCAGCGGGCTGGGTGTGGACAAGACGGCCGCGGAGGCCGGCGTCGAGCAGGCGCTGACGGCACTGAAGACCGGCCAGGAGTGACCAGCAGGGGGCAGACCCCGTGGCCCTGTTCCGGTCCCGTTGTCAGACCCCCCTGCCACACTCGCCACCATGACCGACCGGTGGGCTCTCGCGCCGGCCGAGGACGGTGGCGCCGAGGTCGCCCGCCTCGGCGCCGACGGGCTGCCCGCGGGACCGGTGGCGCGGGAGCCGGACCTCGCCGAGTCCGTACGCTCCCGGCCGGACGTCGCCCGCTGGGTGTGGCGGGCGACGGACGAGGTCTATCCCCACCTGCTCGCCGCGGGCGTCCGCGTGGAGCGGTGCTACGACATCGAAGTCGCCGAGACCCTCCTCCTCGGCCACGAGGGACGGCTCGGCGAGCCCCGGTCGGCGGCCGCCGCCCTGGCGAGGCTGCGCGGCGGCCCCGTACCGCCGGACCCCCCGCAGCGCTCGGCCGAACCCGGCTCGCAGTCCTCCCTCTTCGAGCCGCGCCCCGTGCACGTACCGCTGGAACAGCTCATCGAGGTGTACGCGCACCAGCTGCGAAGACACGAGGCGACGGCTCACCCCGAGCGGATGCTGCTGCTGACCGCAGCCGAGTCGGCCGGCACGCTGGTGGCCGGCGAGATGAACGCGTCCGGGCTGCCGTGGAGCGCGGCGGTGCACCGCGAGGTGCTGCACGAGCTGCTCGGTGAGCGGTACGCGGGCGGGGGCGAGCCCCGGCGGCTGGCCGAGCTGACGGACGAGGTGTCGGCCGCGTTCGGGCGCCGGGTGCGGCCCGATCTGCCCGCGGACGTCATCAAGGCCTTCGCGCAGGCCGGGATCAGGATCCGGTCCACGCGCCGCTGGGAGATCGAGTCCGTCGACCACCCGGCGGTGAAGCCGCTGCTCGAGTACAAGACGCTGTACCGGATCTGGGTCGCCCACGGCTGGTCGTGGCTGCAGGACTGGGTGCGGGACGGGCGGTTCCGGCCCGAGTACGTGCCGGGCGGGACGGTCACCGGACGCTGGGTGACCAATGGCGGCGGTGCGCTGCAGATCCCCAAGGTGATCCGCCGCGCGGTGATCGCCGACCCGGGCTGGCGGCTCGTCGTGGCGGACGCCGACCAGATGGAGCCCCGCGTACTGGCCGCGATCTCACGCGACCCGGGCCTGATGGAGGTCGCCGGCCGGGAGACCGACCTCTACCAGTCCGTCTCCGACCGCGCCTTCGCCGGCAACCGCGACCAGGCGAAACTCGCGGTGCTCGGCGCGGTGTACGGGCAGACCTCCGGGGACGGTCTCAAGAACCTCGCCGCGCTGCGCCGCCGCTTCCCCAGGGCGGTCGCCTACGTCGACGACGCGGCGCGGGCGGGCGAGGAGGGACGGCTCGTGCGTACGTGGCTCGGGCGGACGTGTCCTCCGGCGGCGGGTGCCGACGACTCGTCCTCGGAGGAGGCGGGGATCCCGCAGGACGAGCCCGGTGAGGCCGACCGGACCGCCGAGACCGTCGACGCCGCCGACGGCCAGGAATGGGCCCCTGGGTACGCCTCCACCAACTCCCGCGCCCGTGGCCGCTTCGCCCGCAACTTCGTCGTCCAGGGCAGCGCGGCCGACTGGGCCTTGCTGCTGCTCGCCGCACTCCGGCGCACCTGTGCGGGGATGGCCGCCGAACTGGTCTTCTTCCAGCACGACGAGGTGATGGTGCACTGTCCGGCCGAGGAGGCGGACGCGGTCGTGGCGGCGATCCGGGAAGCGGCGGACCTGGCGGGGCGGCTGACGTTCGGTCAGACGCCGGTGCGGTTTCCGTTCACGACGGCCGTGGTGGAGTGTTATGCGGACGCCAAATGAACGCCCCTGCCGCCCGGCCCCTCAGATGACCGGCGGCCGCCCCAGCCGCGCAAGCCGCCATACGGTCCGCCATCGCATCGGCCGCCGTTCCCCGCCCGACTCCCTGATCCCCTCCACGAACCCGCCGAACCAGGCGCGCAACCCGCCGACCGACCGCGTACGCAGAAGCGTCAGCGCGATCCAGACGCCGAGGTGGACCGGGACGAGCGGAAGGGGCAGCCGACGCCGGGTCAGCCAGACGCGGTTGCGGGCGGTGACGCGGTAGTAGATGGCGTGCCGGGCGGGCGAGGTCTTGGGGTGCTGGAGCAGCAGCTCCGGCTCGTATCGGATGGTCCACCCGGCATCGGCGGCCCGCCAGGCCAGATCGGTCTCCTCGTGCGCGAAGAAGAACTCGGCGGGCCAGTCGCCGGTCTCCGCGAGCATCTTCATGGAGAGAGCGTGCGCTCCGCCGAGGAAGCCGGTCACCGGCCCGCCGCGCATCGGGTCCTTGGCGCCGAGCCGGGGCACATGGCGCCGCTGGGTCTCGCCGTTCTCGTCGGCGATCCGGAACCCGACGATGCCGAGGCGCGGATCGGCGGCGTACAAGTCCCGTACCTTCCGCAGGACATCGCAGTCGACGAGCAACCCGTCGTCGTCGAGCTCCACGACGACATCCACGTCCCCGAACTCCCTGAGCCGCCGCAACGCCACGTTCCGCCCGCCCGGGCATCCGAGGTTCTCGTCGACCTCGATGGTGGTGACCTCGCCGGGCAGTCCGGTGAACTCGGGCAGGGGGCAGCCGTTCCCCACGATCACGATCCGCTCGGGCGCGAGGTCCTGCTTGGCCACCGAGGCCAGCAGCGCGTCGACTTCAACGGGCCGATTCCCCATGGTCACCACGGCCACCGCGATCCGCGGGCCCACCGACACGACGCCCACCCCACCTAGTTCGACAACAGGGAGCGATGCTAGTCGTTCACAATAAGGACACGTTAAGTACTTCTTCTCCGCAGGTCACTGATGGGCCTGCGGCCTCGGCGTGGCGTTCCGCAGCCGGATACCACTGAACTGCAGCGTGCTGGTGATCACCGAGTCCCAGAACTCCCAGAGGCTGTCGAGCACGCGGAGTTGGATCCCCGCGTCCCGGTGGAGCCGCAGAAGATCACCGACGGGCTGTGCGGGACCGAGCGGTTCGACGGGCTCGGTCGCCACGAAGGCGTGCGGCTCCGGCCCGCCGAAGGGCCGGAAGGCAGCGGCGGAGAACCGGTAGGCGAACAGCTCGACGCCCAGGAACCGCTCCACCCAGTCGTACTCGATGGCGTGAACTCGCTCACCGCCGCCCGGACCAAGGACGCGTTCACGGTCGGACGCCGACGTTCCCGGGGTGACCCAGGCCATGGCCCGCGGACACTGGCGGGGAAACCAGTAGGCCGGGGCCTGGACCTCGTCGACGGCCCAGACGTACGCCTCCGGCTGCTGGGCGGTGGCGGCGACGTGCGGATGGAACACCGTGATCGTGGGGTCTTCCGAGAAGTGCAGTACTTCACCAGGCTCCGGGCGCATGCGCCCGGTCTACTGCAGGGCCGCCACCCGGCGCCAACAGCGCCACAGATTCGCGGACACATTCATGCGAGTCCGACTTGTCCGTTTCCTGCTCAGCGCGCACGCTGATGTCGTGGGGCGCACCGCGGCCGACCTTCGGCGGGCTCACCGCCGGAAGCATCAGGGGCTGAGGGAACGCATCCGGGGCTGAGGGATCCCAGCCGTCGCTCTGCCCTGTTCAGGCCCGCAACGGGTTGGAGCGCGCCGCCGCCAGCAGGTACCAGGCGGTCGCGCCCGTGTGCCGGTACGGGTAGTAGCCGAAGCCGAAACCGGTGTCGAGGGGGCTGCTCGCCGAGACGACTCCGGAACGCTCGGGAAGTGCCTTGTCGCCGACGGTCTGGCCGCCGCCGAGCAGGTCCTGGGCCCGCTCGATGGAGGCGATCAGCCGGCGGGCGGGCGCCTCGTCGCCGCGTCCGTCGCGGCCCCGAAGGGCGAGCGCGAGGTGGGCCGTTCCCTCGAACCACACTCCGTTCCGGTCGGGCTTGGGCTGGAACTCGGCGATCGGGGCGTCCTCGTTCGCGAGGAGACTGGCGGAGCTGAAGGTGACCCCGACGTACGACTGGCCCGGGGGCACCGTGCTGTTCCGCCGGTCGGCGTGATCCAGGACGGCGAGTTCGGCGGCAGCCCAGTCCAGCGACCGTGAGTACGAGGAAGAGCCGAGGGCGAGATGGGTCCAGGTCTGGGTGTCTTCCGGGATCGGCGACTTGTTGACCGTCACACCGTCGTTGGTGCCGGTGTAGAAGAAGCCGCCGGACGGCTCCCACATCTTTTTGACGAAGGCCTCGGCACGCGCGCGCCGCTCCCGCCACACCCGGTCCCCGGTGAGCCGGGCGAGCCGTCCGAAGAGGCAGATCAGGTCCGTGTTGTGCTCGGTCGAGGTGAAGGGCAGTTTCTCGTTGGCTCCGTTGACGCCGAACTTGTAGCCGCCGAGGGGTTCGTCGGTGCGGCCGGTCCGCTCGATCCATGTGCCGATCCGCACAGCACCGTCGAGGAAGCGGCGGGCCCCGGTCCGGCGGGCCAGTGCGCTGAGCGCGATGCCCGCCCAGGCCATGTCGCCCACGGCCGTTCCGGTGAAGCCGAACTGCGTGCCGACGTTGGCGGTGCCGTCCGCCCGTACGAAGCCGTCCGGCTGCCGTGAACCGTCGAAGAAGGTGTACGGCCCGACGTTGTACGCCTGGCGGAGCCTGCCGTCGTCGTACGCCGGGTCATGGGCCTGGGCGTACAGCAGCGCGTCGCCGAGGGCCACGGCTCTGGCCCGGCCGTCCGCGGTACGTGCCGCGAGGTGGGCCAGGATCGCGAGGGCGTTGTCGTAGGTGAACGCGGTGCTGAACAGACCCGCCTGGTCGGTGTAGCTCTGGGTCAGGCGGATGCTGCCGTGGTCCGGATAGGAGTCCATGGCGGCGGCGAGAAAGGCATGCCCGCGACGCTGGGCTCGACGGCCGGCGGAAGTCCCGATGGCATCCCGGGCCCCGGCCGCGTGGGCCGCGCCGGAGCCGGCCACGGTGAGCGCCGCGGCACCGATACCGAGGCCGGTCCCGATGAGCGTACGGCGGCTGAACGCGGGGCCCGGGCCTGGGCCTTGGCTGCCGGTCATGGGTCTCCCTTGTGTTTGAGAGCGCTCTCAGCGATGCGCGCTCATTGTGCTGGTGCATGTGGAGCCGGTCAACGGCTTTGACAGGCAATCCAGTTGCCTCGCCTTGCCGTCCCGGGAGTGGACATGCCCGAGTCACCACAAGACCGAGCCCATACAACCGAGCCCACATGACCGAGTCCGCACAACCGGGTTGACTCTCCTACCGTGGGAGACCCGATGGTGAGTCGCGTGTGTATCGAGGACACGGCCTTGTTGAGCATCGGTGAGGCGGCGGAACGTACCGGATTGTCGGTGAAGTTGATCCGCCACTGGTCCGACGTCGGAGTGGCGCCGCCGACGCGCCGTACGTCGGCCGGCTACCGGTTGTACGACGCCCAGGCAGTGGCTCGGCTGGAGTTGGCGCGGACGTTGCGTGATCTCGGACTGGGCCTGGATGCCATTCGCGGCGTTGTCGACCGCACGCGTGGCCTGGCCGAGGCGGCAGCGGTCCACGCCGACGCGCTGGAAGCGCAGATCCGCACACTTCGACTACAGCAGGCGGTGCTGCGGTCGGTCGTCCACCGCAGCACCACGACTGAGGAGTTCACCATCATGACCAAGGTGGCGCGGTTGTCCGCGGCCGAGCGCACGGCGATCATCCACGAGTTCGTGTTGAGCACGATCGAGGACCTGGACGTACCCACCTACCGGCAGGGACTGCTCGCCGCCACCCCGAACCTGCCCGCGGAGCCCACCGCCGAGCAGGTCGACGCCTGGATCGAGCTGGCGGAACTCGTCCGCGACCCCGCGTTGCGCACGGCGATGCGCCGCATGGCCGAGTACTCGGCCGAGCACGCACCGGGTGAGCACGACGAGCAGACTCTCCGAGCGGTGCAGGACGTCACCGACATGTGGGTGCGGCGGGTCACCGCGGCGATCGAGGACGGGATCGCCGCGGACTCACCGGCCTCCGAGCCGATCGTGGCCGACATCGTCCAGGCATGGATCCCCACCCAGTCCGGCACTCGCCGCCCCCCGGACGGCGACGGCCCCGACGCCCGGCGTCGGCTGCTGGAACAACTCGAAGTCGCCGCCGACACCAGAACCGAACGCTATGGGCAGCTGATGTGCATCATCAACGGCCGGCCACCACTGCCGAGCATGGCCGTGCCGGGCCAGTGGCTCATGACCGCGCTGCGAACCCACTCCGAGCCGGGGGCGCGGACCGCGGGCATCGCGGCGATGGTCGACGATCAGGGGAACACGACCGATCCGGCTCGCCTGCTGAACGCCTGCACCCGGGTTCTGGCCGAGGTGGAGAGGATGGTGGCCGCCGTGAAACCGCAGCAGCTGAGCGATCCCACACCGTGCGCCGACTGGGACGTACGCACCCTGCTCAACCACCTGGTCTGGGAGAACCTGTTGTGGACGAGCCTGGCCGACGGCACCCCCCGCTCCGACTTCACCGCCGACCACCTCGGCGGCGACCCGGCAGCCGCGTTCCGCTCCGCGGCGCGGGCGACACTCACGGCGTTTCGCCGGCCGGGCATGACCGAGCAGCACTACGGCCCGGCCCCTGGCTGGCGGCTGGTCGAGCAGGTCGTCATCGAAATGCTGGTCCACGGCTGGGACCTGGCCAAGGCGACCGGCCGGCCGACCGACTTCCTCCCGGACATCGCCGAGACCACCCTGCCCGCGGCCCAGGCGATCTACGGTGCCCTGCCCAGAACTCCCGGCGGTTCCTTCGCCCCGCCACAGCCGGCACCCGCCGGAGCGAGCGCCACCGACCGCCTTGCCGCGTACCTGGGCCGCACGATCGGCTGAGAGGGGGCGGTTTTCCGCGAAGGGTCAGCCGTCGCCTGGCAGCATCTGACCGGAGGCTGCTGGGCGACCTACACCGTCGCAGTCAGCCGCGCACCTCAACTCAGGAGGACGCTAGGTGACCAGTCAGAACTCCCTCGCGGACAGCGAAGTCTGGGATCCCTTCGGCACATTGCACCGCGCGCTGTGGATCGGCGGCGGCCAATGGGCGGGCAAGTCGACCGTGTCCCGGCTCCTGGCCGTCCAGTACGGCATCACCGTCTATCACTACGACTACCAGGACGCCCGCGGTCACAACGATCGCCGGATCGCCCGTCGCGTCGGCCTCGGCGAGCCCGCCACCGAGCCCGATCCCGACAAGGTGTGGGTCCACCCGACCCCGGAAGAGATGGCCACCGAGACCCTGGCCGGGTTCCCGGTCCGGTTCGAATGGGCCCTGGACGACCTGCGCTCGCTCGTCTCGGGCCACCCGATCATCGCCGAAGGCTGGGGACTCCGCCCCGAACTCGTCGCACGCATCATCGACTCCCCGCGCCGGATGGTCGTGATGGTGCCCACACCAGAGTTCCGCCGACACCAGGCCCGCGAGCTACCCCGAGCCGCCTCGCTCGGGCACCGCGTCAGCGACCCGGCCCGAGCACAGGCCAACCGCCTCACCCGCGACCGCCTCGTCGCCGAGGACGCCGTCCGCACCGCCCACCAACTCGGCATCCGCGTGATCGAAGTCGACGGCTCCCGCGACGCCACCGCGATGGCAGAAGTCGTCGCCGACCACTTCAGCCCGTACCTCCCGCGAGAAGCGGTCGAAGCTTGATCACCGCGGCATTCAGACGGTCCCAGAGGGCGAAAGCCCGAGACCAGGACCACGCGGTCGCACGTTGCGGTCGGCCGCCGGGGGCGGATACCCGCAGTCACCGGGAGGGCGGGCGTGGTGCCTCCGGTTCCGCGCCGCCCGAACCAGTCCGTTCCGCGTTCTCCGAGCCCTCCGCACCAGTCCGTTCCCCGCTCTCCGAACCAGCCGCACCAGTCCGTTCCCCGCTCTCCGAACCAGCCGCACCAGCCCGTTCCCCGCTCTCCGAACCAGTCGGCGCCTCGGCGCCCCGCGTCCGGTCCGCGAGGCGGCGGACGAGACGGCGCAGCTGCTCGGTGTAGCGCCTGCGGAACTCGGGGGAGTCGGGTTCGAGGCCGAAGAGCTGGCGGGCGGTCTGCGGGAGGGCAAGCGGGGCCATGACGAGGGCGTACAGCATGAGCATCACCGCCGCCGGGTCGAGCTCCGCACCCAACTCGCCCTCGTTCTGACGTCGTTGGAGGTCGGAAAGGTCCTCGGGCTGCGCGCCCGCGGCGCTGCCGGTGAGGCTCTGCCAGAGGGCGAGCCGAACGAAACGGGGGTCGTCCAAGGCCATGTGGAGATACCGGGCGACAAGCTCGTCGAGCGGAACGTCCGGGGTGGCGAACGTCGCCTCGCGGGCCAGCCATTGGCGGTCCAGCTCCTGGTAGAGGCCCTCCTTGCCGCCGAAGTGGTAGGCGATGAGCTGCTTGTTGACCCCGGCGCGGTCCGCGATGTCCTGCACACGCGCGCCCGCGTACCCCTTGGCGGCGAACTCGTCGATGGCGGCCTCCACCAGCAGCCGCCGGGTGCGCTCGGGATCCAGGCGGCGCTCGTCGGGGGCGGGGGCGCGCCGTGGGTTCCTCTTAGGGGCCTTTTCGGGGTGCTGCTGGTCGGTCACCGAAGCAGGTTACCCGGGAGCGGGGGCAGGCCGCAGGGGCTCTCATCTATTTGTTTGACAAGTTCATCCGTGCAGTTGAACTATGGAGCGCCAAGCCGGGCGACCCCACCAAGTCGCCCTCCGCACCGCATAGTTGGAGCCCCAGATGATCCTGGTCACCGGAGCCACCGGAAACGTCGGCCGCCCCCTGGTCGACGCCCTGCTCGCCGCGGACGCCCCGGTCCGCGCCCTCACCCGCGACCCGGCGAGGGCCGACCTGCCCGACGGGGTGGAGACGGCCCGCACTGACGAACTGCCGCTGGACGGCGTGGAAGCCGTCTTCCTCAACCCCGCCGCCTTCTGGAACGGCATCGACGAACTCCTCGACCGCGCGGCCAAGGAGGGGGTGCGCCGCATCGTCACCCTCTCCTCCGCGTCCGCACTCAGCGACGATCCGGAGAACTTCCTCGCCGCCCACCACCGCGACATGGAAACCCAAGTGACGGGCTCCGGCGTGGAGTTCACCCACCTGCGGCCCGAGGCCTTCGCCACCAACTGCCTTCAGTGGGCCGAGGGCATCCGCCGCCACGGCACCGTCCCCCTCCCGTACCCG
This sequence comes from Streptomyces montanus, assembly GCF_005786655.1. Classification (NCBI taxonomy): domain Bacteria; kingdom Bacillati; phylum Actinomycetota; class Actinomycetes; order Kitasatosporales; family Streptomycetaceae; genus Streptomyces; species Streptomyces montanus. Next base: position 39,132 of record NZ_VBZC01000045.1, on the reverse strand, counting down.
GAGTCGCGGACCACGCCCATCCACGAGGCGGACATCGCCGCCGTCGCCGCCCAGGCACTGCTGACCGACGAACTCCTCGGCACATCCCCGTTGTTGACCGGCCCTCGGGCGGTGAGTTTCGCCGAACAGGTACGCCTCCTCAGCGAGGCCCTGGGACGCGAGGCAGGCAACGAACTGCGTGTGGAGCGGATCAGCCACGACAGCGCGCTGGAGGGAATGATCGCGGGCGGCGTACCGCGCGCCGCGGCGGACACCGTGCTGAAGATGTTCCGCGAGGGGACGAACGGCGCGGCCACACCCGTCTCCCCCGAGGTGGAGCGCATCACGGGCCGCCCGGCACGGGATTTCGCCGAGTGGGCCGAGGAGCACGTCGCCGCGTTCCGCTGAGCCGGAGCCGGAGCCGGAGGCGGAGGCGGCCCGGACTCGGAGCCCGGCGTCCCCTCTCGCCCGACAACCGCCAGTCGGCCGTACACCGGCGCATGCCGGGGTACGGCAGGGCATAGCCCGCCCCCTTGTCGACGAGGAACGGGATCAGGCGCTCCGCCGTCTCGTCGATGATCATGTCGGTGCCACGTCCTTGCCGCGGGACGCCCTCCGCCCGGAGGTCAGGCGTCCCATGCTGGATTCCTCCCGCCGGCACCGAGCGCACGGCCGAAGGCGGGCGCGTCGGCGGAGACGGGCATGGGCGGGCCGTAGCCCCCGGTGGCTCGGCCCTGCTCGGCGATCTGCTCGACCGCGCCGAACACGACCAGCTGCGGATTCCCTCGGTCGTGGAGATCGCCGCGTAGACGGTGTCCGGGTCGGCTGCCCGTGCCGCCCGGCTCGACGACAGTCGAGAGCACCCTCGAACCGGTCGCCGAGGGCACGCCGCTGCGCCTGGTCCACAGCGGCCTGCCCTCCCCGGAGGCGTGCGCGGCACACGAGGAGGGCTGGGCGCACTACGTGGACCGGCTCGCGACCGTGGCGGCGGGCGGCGACCCGGGTCCCGACAACTGGATGTGACCTGTGCGGCCATGGAGTCACCGACTCCTGTGAGTGCCGGGCAGATCAACGCCGTGCTCGACGAGACCTGCACCAAAGTCCTGCGCGAGTACGCGGACCGCGGCCTGCTGCGACTGGCCCGGGGGCCGCATCACCATCCTGGGCCCGGCGCCCTGAAGGACCAAGACCAAGCCGGATAGCTGGACCGGTGGCCGGAGACGTGAGTCGCTGGGCCGGTCATGCTGCGACGAAACGGTGGCATTCCGAGCTCTGGAGCCGTGCGGGGCCGGACAGCGGGATGTTCGCGACGGTCACACTCGGCCGCCTCCCTGGCACGGGGAGCCACACCCGGTCTTGCTTGTGTCGGGCGCCACACCCGGTGCCGTGGCGCTCCGTTGTGCTGTCGCCCACAGGGGCGGTCACCAGGTGCTTCCCGGGGCGGTCGGCTCGCCGGTTCCCGCGGCATGGTATGCGTCGCCGACGCGCTGGCGGCCCAAGTCCCGTAGCAATCAGTCAAGTTCAGCCATCGACGGGTGCGGCAGCGGCATGATGTGCGGCATGGACCAAGCCGACGCGATCATCTGGGCGACCGCCCTGGGTATCGGAGGGACCTTGGCCGCCGGGCTGACCGGACCGGTTCTCCAGGCCAGGGCCTCACGTCGGCAGGCCCGGGACCAGGAGGCCTTCCAGGTCCGGCACCGCCTGCGCGACGAGCGACGCGTCGCCTTCGCGACCGTGCTCGACCAGTGTGAGGCGTTCCGGCAGAGCATCAACGCCGTCATCGAGGCCCACCTGGATCTCGAATGGCGCAGCGAGGACGCCTACTGGGAACTGTGGCAGTCGACCGACGCCGCGCTGGACGCGCTGCGCCGAGCGGCGACGAACGTCGCCATCACCGGCCCCGCACCCATGGGCGAACTGACCGACGCCGTCCATGCGGCGGCCGCCCGGCAGGCGGGCGTCTGGCGCATGCGGCTGGATCTGGACGACCGCCTCGTGCAGAACGCCCAGGCGGACAGCGCCTTCGCCGATGCGCGCAGACAATTCATCGCCGCGGCGGAAAAGATCCTTGTCCCGCCCACCAACCAGGGCTCCCGGCACCGGGGCCTGCTGCGGCGTTCGCGGTGACGCGGGTCTGACGAGGGATTCTTCGCACCGGCGCGTTCAAGGCCGCCTTCGGGATTCGAACCCGAGACCTACGCATTACGAGGCCGACAGAGATCGTGCTGGGCTGTGACGTGTGGTCGTACCAGATCTCGTTTTCGCCGTACAACAACAGCCCACGGAAAGGTGGCCCGTCTCGGCCGCCGGCGTCACCCTGGCAGGCTCTTCGGCTCCCACGCTCTCCAGCCTCGTACATCGCTCACCCAGCTCACCGAATGGCTGGCCGCGGCCGAGGACATCCGCGTCTGCCCGCCGTCCGGAGAGAGGCCGCTCGGCAACTCACGGAAACGGGTGGGGAAACGGGTTGAGCCCGGCCACGGTCGAGGGCGGAGCTGGGTCGCCGAGCAGACGTGGCACGTCGAACAGCCGGGACAGCCCGTCCACTCTGCGCATCTCGTGCCCGAAGGTCATCGGTGCGGTTCCCGGAACCACGACCTTGACGCAGGCCAGCCCGCCGGCTCGCTGCTCCAGAGTGGTTTGGTCGACGACCAGCACGTCAAGTCCCGTCCGCAGATACCGGTCGATGGCATGCCGGACGTCCTTGGTCAGGTCATCGGCACTGATGGGGATGCTCCTGGCTGCCATCGCCTCCAGTGACCGCCGTTCGGGGGAGGAGAACAGAAACTCCAGCCGGCAGAAGACCGAGGGGTCGGCATACACGAGAGAGTGATCGCCCATGGTCTGCACGAGTGAGGAGTCCGCGGCCATGGCAGTGACCCGCCGGCGATGCTGCGCATACGATCGGTCCACGCTGGCCAGGATCGGGCCCAGTTCGCACAACGCGTTGAGCACAGCACGCTCGGGGACGAGATGGGATCCGCCCGCGCACACGGCCCTGGCTCGGTCGCCGTCGTTCGTACGGTCGACGGCGATGGCCCACACGCATGGCAGACCCTGTTCGACCGTGGTGTCCAGCACGGTGATGGTTCTCGACGTCTCTTCCTCCAGATGCGCGGCGAGCATGCGAACCCGCGGGTCACGGGCCGAGGCCAGGTCGATCCTGGCCACCTGACGACGCGCATACCAGGCAATCAGAAAGGCGTCACGCTCTGCGACTTCGAGGAGGCCGTAGAGGATGGCCTCTTCCAGACAGCTACCCAGGGCACAACCGTTCGAGATCTCGTAGGCCAAACGCGGTTCGTCCGGCCGTAGCACGTGGGCGCCGTAGTACGCATAGCTCTCCGGTAGCAGAACCGGTTCGTTCCGGGCGAAGGAGTGGGCCCATACCCAGTGCATCGGCAGATCTTCGTGAAAGGGAGTGAAAGGGAAGTCGGGTATCTGGTACCGCTCTGGCGTGTAGAGCCCCAGCGTGCGCGGATCCACAGCCGTCTCGCGCACCTCGCGGTATGTCGCGCGGACGGCCGTCCGTTTGCCCCCCGCCTGCAATCCTCCCCACCGCTCGACCGCCTCCAGCACGGCGGTCGCCGCGCCGGCTCGATAGCTGTCACTGCGGCCCCACCCGGATTCCTCCGCTGTGTGTCCTCGTATCGGCAGCGGTGCCCTGGCAACGGGGAGGCCGCCTTCGTCTCCCGTGCTGACCTCTCTGATCAGGCCCGCCTCGCTGTCGACGAACAGGCGCAGAAGCGCCTGGTGTTCATCGGTGGCGTTGCGGATCCGAAACGCTTCGGGGCGGGGCTTCGGCCGGGGATACAGGGTGAGCAGGCCACGCGCGGCGGTGTCCTCGGGCAGCTCTCCGCAGACCGAGCAGAGCGGTTCGGGTAGCACCAGGTGAGTGCGTACCGCCAGGTCCTCCAGTGAGACACGCAGGAAGGCCGCCGCCGAACGAGGCGCAGCGCCGGAGGCCAGCGCGGTGATCTCATCGGCGACCAGCGCCGCGACGGCATCGGTGGAGAAAGGGGTCAGCCAGGGCGCCGGGCTGCGGGCAAGGGCGTCACGGTTCCGGTCCACCACGGCGTAGCGACCGGGATGGTTACGGCGGCGCCGCATGTCGGCGCAGGTCCAGCAGCCGGCGGTGCCGGGCGACGTCAGCGGTCCGACGACCACGTGGCCCAGTTCGGCGGTCACTGGAAGAACGGGTACTTGGATGCCGGGATGCGAGTTGAGGGGAGCGTCCGTCCAGCTGTCCGAGAGGAGCACAAGGGCGACAAGCCCGTCGTGCTCGTCCTGCGGCAGATCGGCCGCGTCACGCAGTCGGACCTTCTTGTCCAGCCAGACTTCCACCGCATCCCGGAGGAGGCCGTCCCCCAGCAGGCCCACGACCGGTGTCACGTCATTCATCGAGCAGCACCACCCTTCCGGCGTAGGGCAGAACCTGGGCCATCGCCGGGTCGTCGTCCAGGAGTATCAGGACTGGCTCTCGGCCGGTGCCCCGGATCGCGGCGATCACGTCCGCAGGCGTGATGTCCCTGGGAGGTTTCCACGTGCCGCCGCAGGCGGCCGGCTCGGCCAGCACGGCGCCGGGGAGCACGCCCGACTGTGCTGCCGCCAGTACGTACTCGATGACGCCGCGCGCGGCGGCGGTCCAGCTCAGCGCGCTCTCCACGTGGAGGACAGCTCCGTCCAGCGCGCAACCCACCGTCGGCACTCCTGCGGCACCTGTCAGGTCGTACAGGCAGACATCATGGCCCAGTGCGCCGAGCAGTCGGTGATACCTCCGGACGGCGGGATCCGAGGCGACCGCCTTCTCGTCGATCGACGGACAGGGCCGGTCAATCAGCGAGGACATACCGTCGGAGCCGGTGAACAGGTCGGCCTGATAGCGGGCGAGGACGGCGGCGGTCACCATCTGCCCCCAGTCGAGGCCGACGCCGACGCCGACCCCGACTTCCTGGTCCCCTATGGCGCCGGGAGCGCCATCGACATCGACCAGACGCGGTTCGTCGGGGCCAAGACGCAGGCCCCACCGCGCACGGCGCGAACCGGCCTGCGGTAAGTGTGGACCGGAGGCGAGCACACCGTACGTCCCGACGGACTTCAGGGCGGCCCGGTGCCTGGCTGAGCGGAAGTTCGGTCCGTACGCCGTCACCTCCACACGGTCGGCGGAGAACGGGTCGGCGACGACGGCACGCGTCTGCCGGAGTGGCAATTGCGGCAAGTCGGCCTCGTCCAAGCGTCGGATCGGCCCGAACCGCTCGTCGATCGCAGCCATGACACGAGTCGAGAGCTCCTCCTCGGTCAACCTCCTTCCTGCCCGCAGCCGTCGTACGGATGCCTCGAACCGTTCGCGTGACCGCCTCACCGACCCGGTCGGAGGCGGGAGAGGCAGCACGCGGTGCGAGGTCCGCTCCAATGTGCCGGTGTCGAAGACGTGAAGACGGGAATCGGCGGCGCCTGATGTCCCCGTGACCTGGCGGTACAGCAGAAACGCGAGATGATTGGCCAGAACGGGCAGACATGCGCCTGACATCGGGGGCATGCGGGCAGTGCGGAAGGCGTGTCTGTCCTCTGGAGCGAGCCGCCGCCACACCGTCTCCCAGTCCAGGGCGGGGTGCGGACCAATGAGGACCTCAGCCGCCGACACGAGCGCCTGAACCAGGGGGATGTCGCGCCGCGCGCAGAGTGCCGCGAGACGGCGAGCATGACCGATACGCTCGCAGTCGAACAGGTGCAGTACGAAGTCGACACTCTCCAGACCGTCGTTGTCCACGGCGTCGTCCAGCACGTCGCTCTGTACCCTGCCGTCCGGCGTGCCCTCCGTGTCCTGGTCGCGTGCGTCGATCCGAGCAGTCACTTTCCGCACTCCGCCACGGGACAGAGCCCGTACGCACGCGGCGACCATCGGTCCTGGGGCGGCGACCAACGCCCTGCCGCCCGCGAAGCGCTCGTACACCGCGTCGCCGGTGACGTACAGGGCAGACGGCTGCTCGGCAGCAGCGTCCCGGACCAGGCCCTTCGCGAGCAGTACGTCGATCAGTTCGACGACCAGGGAGCGGTGTTGGTCCGACAGCGTCGCGGTGAGCTCTTCCACTGTCCTGCGGCCGTTCAGGTGTGGGGCCAGCCGCTGCGTGACAGCCGCGATCGACGTTCCCTTGAGGGTTACCTCACCCGCGCTGCTCAGCCAGATCACACCGTGTGCCACTGGCGCGAAGAAGGCGTCGGAACGGAGCTGGGGCCTCACACCCTCCTCCCGTCTTCCGGCGAGGCAGGCCGTCCGAGAGCGAACTCCCCGACACTGGTCTCCTCCAGTGCGTCGAGTCCGGTGGCGGCGGTGAAAGCGTCTGCGTCCCCGACGCCGAGGGCGCACGGCGCCAGTCCCATCGCCGTCGCGGCAAGATACATGGTCTGCTGGAGCACGCCCACGTGCTTCAAGGTCAGGGCGTAGGACATCGCCTGGTACTTCCAGGCCAGTCGGCCGTACCTGGTCGCGATCACGAACAGCACCTGTGGCGTGGCGCTACCAGTCATCCCGGCCGCTGATGACGTCATCAGCCAGCGCAGGGCGGTCGCTGTAGCCGGGACCGGGCACAGCCCGTGCTCGTGGGGATCGTAGTGATACAGGCCGGGAGACAGGCCGCGCACGTTGTGCACCAACGGGTACACCTCCAATTCGTGGGCTGCGCCGCCCGCCGGCCACGGCCGGTCCGACACCTCCAGGCCGGTGTCCTGACCGGTCGCGCGCACCCGCGCGGTCCGGAACAGGAACTCGCCCAGTTCCTCGACGGTCAGCGGATCGTCCTCGTCGTACGAGCGGACCGACCTGCGCCCCTCCATCACCACGGACAGGGGCGGATCCTGAGCGTGCAGTCGTTCGAGATCGGGGTGCGCAAGCGAAAGGTCCGAGGTTCCCCACACCGGGTGCCGGGACGGCGGCGGGTCGAAGCGGTCCGTCGCCCAGTAGGTGCCGCCGAAGTCCTCGCCCATCCGGTGGTCGCGCCGCAATCGGCTGTCGTGGTGGAAGGCGAGCTCGTGCGGGCTCCACTGAGCTCCGCGCAGCTCACCGGTCTCCTCGGCGGTGGCCAGAAGCCCCGCATCGTCCAGATCGGTCAGCAACCACCGTGCCGCCTCGGCCGGAAAGCCTTGCGGATCCTCGGCCGCGCCCGCCGTCACGACGGTTTCCAGGAGCCGGGTGTCAACGATCCGCAGGGTGCGCGAGGCGATCGGCGACGACACCAGCACTCCATCCCCGTCCTGCCTGAGCGACACGAATCGCGAGAGCCGGCGGGGGCGGCCGGGCACCGGGGACGGGCGCGGCGGCCACCGGGCCTGCGTGCCGTACAGCATCCGCTCACCGCAGAGGACGGTGGTCGCCACCCACCCGCCCCCGACCAGGGTCTTGAGCAGGGACGCGGTGCTGTCGGCCGGGCAGAGCGCAGCCAATTCCTCCGGCGACCGGTCCTCGACAAGCTCGCGCAGCACGGCGTGCTCTTGAGCGGAGAGCCTGCCGACCTCCTCGGCATGGGGCCAGCGCAGGAGTGCCGTGGCTCCCGAGCCGGAGGTGAGGCACCGCACCCCCTCCGTGAGCCGGTACAGCCGACGCAATGCGGTCACGACGGCTCCCGGACTTGCGGGGAACCAGCCGACGGCGCCTGCCCGGGTGCGGGGAGCAGCACATCGGTGGCAGCCACCTGGTACAGGTCCTCGGCGGCGTTCGCCGCCAGATGGCACAGCAGAAACCGCTCGACGGGAGCCAGCCCGAGCCGGGTGAGGTGCAAATACGTGTAGTTGAGGGCGAGCCGGTACCCGTCGAACCAGATCCTGTCGACTTCGACACCGGGAGGGCGCGGATGGCTGTGGAACGGACTCTTCCGCAGCATGGCCCTCACCGACTCGTCGTCCTGCGCCGATCGATGCGCCCACGGCGGATCCATGGTCATCTCGCCCCCCGCGATCAGTTCCGCGCCGCGTCGGACCACGGCACCCGCGGTGTCCAGCCAACGGCGTACGAGAACGGGTTCCGTCGCGTCGGAGTCGATGGCGGTCTGCAGCGCTTCGACCCGCCGCACGAGCTTGTCGCGATGGGTCGCGTAGTGCCGGTCCCATGCCTGGCGGAGCCCTTCGGCCTCCGGCCACCAGGACAGGAATGCGTCGGCATGTGAACGGAACGAGACGAAGCCCTGGCGCAGCCCGGTGCCGGACAGTCCGTGCGCCGAGGCGATCATGGTGTCGAAGGCGAGCCCGGCGAGCGGGCCGCCGTTGGTGCGCAGACGGCTGACTGTGTCGAAGGCGAGCGGTGTCGTCGACGCGTAGAAGTCGGCGAGCAGGTCAGCGGCACGGGGGCTGCCGTGGACATGCAATCGCCGATCGTACGGGGTCTCCCGCACGGAGTTGTCGGGCCACAGCGGAGTCAATGCGCCCTGCTCGTGCTCGAGTTCGGCGAGCCGCTCGTGCCGGCAGACCATCGCCGCCGTGTCGACCGACGCCGTTGACGGGTGCTTGGCCAGGTAGCCCTTGACCAACTCGTCGATCGCGGGACGGACGACGGCTTCGAAGACCTGCGGCGAGGCGTCGACATTGATGCGCACATGCGGGCCGCGCAGCCAGTGCAGCAGATGGTGGACCGAGGACACGTGCGGAGAGATCCGTTCCACCAAGGGCTTCACGGCCTCCAGCAGCAGTCCGGTGCGGTCCTCGTCGTAGTAGGTGACACAGAACGTCCGCCACATCATTCCCCCTGGGGTCCGTCCGGGTCGGTGACCGCGCGTGCGGCCAGATAGCGCAGCACTCCCTCGGTGTCGACGCGCACGCCGACCCTATTGGCGAAGAGGTGCGCGCACAGGTCTGCCGCCGACTCGGCGGACGGGGCGGTGGCGTCCGCGTTCAGCGCGTCCACCACCCTCGTCAGCGAGGACGTCCATCGCCACAGGGTGCCGCCGTCGCTGGACAGCCGGCGCCGTTCCCACGCGGACCTGCGCATGGTGGCCGCCAGGGCCAGCACTTGGTCCCGCTGTCGCTCGTACAGCGCAGCCTGGCCGCTACCCCGCGGGCCGGCCTTTGCGAGTTGGCGCCGGGCGAGGTCCGGCACGTCCGCGCTGCCGAGCAGCCAGGCGATCAGAAGGCAGCAGAGCACGGCTGTTTCACGCCGCTGCCGTCCGGCGCCGGAACGCAGCTGGGCGAGTGCCAGTGTGCTGGACTCGGCGAAGTGCTCCTCCACGGTTTCCACCGTTCGGCCGCGACCGTAGCGATGATGTTCACGTTGATACGGCAGAAAGTGCACCGAGTTGTTGGTGTACATGCGCTCGGTAGGGACCACGCCCTCCCAGGCTCCGATCTCCTGAGCGGAGGCCAGGTACTCCTCCTGGGTCAGTACGTCCGGAGCCGGGCAGCGCGCGAAGTAAGCTGCGGCCCGGTGTTCGATCAGCCTGCGCACGTCGTCCCGCACCGCGTCGTTCTTGGGCAGGACGCGCAGCCTGATGTGCGGGCCACCGTCCCAGTACCGCAGGAAGAAGCAGCGGTCCGCCAAGGCACGCTCCCGCATCTCTTCGGCGAGCGGATCCACCAATCCGGTCAGCACCTGGTCCAGGTCTCCATGGTGGAACAGATGCGCGCTGATCCATCCGCCGTCGCTCACGAGGAGCCGTCCGCGGTCAGTTCGACGACGATTTCGGCGACCCGGGGCTCGGAGCCCGTAAGCGGGCGGGCGTGGGCGGGGTCGGGCAGAGCCTCTTCGAAGGCTACGTGCCCGGTGAAGGACTTGGTCATGTGCTGGAACACGGCGAGCATCGACATACTGGCCAAGTCCAGAAACATGGGCTTGCGGGACTTGGCGAACACGTTGTTCACCCAGTCGCCGTCGGCCGTGTGCAGCCGTACGAAGGACCGCCGCGGGATGCCGTGCACACGCAGCCAGCCCGCCAGCCGCAGGAGGTGCTCCGCGTCCGTCTCTCCGGCGCGCACCACCGGGACCTGGTCGATCGGGGCCCGCCATTCCGCCCGTTGCACGACGAGTCGCCCCACCTCCACCCTCGGCAGGAACTCCACGCCCCGCGTACCGCCGGACAGGGCGGGTTTGAGCAGGGACAGGCTCGGGTGCAGCAGGTACGACTGTCCGAAGGCCGCGAGCAGCAGCCGCGCCGCGGGGGGCAGCAGCGGATCGGCCATCATCCCCAGGTGAGCGGGCTGAATGCGTCGGTTTCCCGGTCGCGCCGCCAGCTCCAGCGTGCCGGTGCCGGGGTCGTGCCGGACGACGAGATCGCGCAGCGGGATACGCTCCGTCGCGGGCCGGGCGGTCGTGGTGTACGGATAGTCGATCTCGTACGGCGCCGTGGGAGCACGCAGGTTGACGGACACTCCGAAGGTTCCGGACAACTCGGCGAGGGCCGGGGCGTGTTCCGCGGTGGGTGTGGACCGGCCGGCGGAAAGCTGCTGCCCGCCCCCTTGGCGCAGCAACCGGGACCAGCGTCCCGCGCCTTTGCCGTATCCGCCGCTGATGGTGTTGACCACCGCGGTCAGCCGGTCGGCGACGATCTCCGTCTGGAGGTAACAGGCGATCGAACCCGGGGGACGGACCCAGTCGGGCCAGCCCGCGGCCAGCTCGGCCAAAACCGCGGGGTCGGTCCTGAGCACGGCACCGTCCCGTTCACCGGACAGCACGGTTTCCAGCGACTCCCGGCGCAGCCGATGGAGCAGCGCCAGTTCGGGAACGGCGTTGTGCTCCAGCGCATCCGGCGGAGCAGGTTGGCTGAGCTGCAGGAAGGGACGCAGTGGGAGGAGCCAGTCGGGGCAGTCGACGTCGTCGCGAGCGAGATCGGACTGGATCGCGGCGTGCATGTCGAGGAAGGCCGGCGTGGCTCCCGCACCGAAGCGGTGCCTGACGTAAACGCCGAGCGCGATCCGGACCGGCAACATGCGATCGTGCAATGACAGCCAGCGACGCAGCACATCCAGATCGTCGAGGACAGGGCGCCACTCGGTCATCGAGGCGGTCAGTGAACTGTCGGGCAGGACCGCGTTCTCGTGAAAGGCGACCTTGCCGAGCACGTCCGGCGGCGGCCAGTTCAGCTCCAGCCGGTGGCCAATCGTGGTGAGCAGCCGCGCGATGGCGGTCTGCCTCGTGCGGTAGCCCTCGATCTGCGTGGGGGGCAGTTCTCGGGTGAGTTCGTCGCGCAGAGCGGTGAGATCGGCCGTCACGGCGTTCAGGTCGGGGGCCGTGGTGACAAGGTGTCCGATCAGGTCGTCCAGCGGATTCTCGGACTGGTCGCAGACCGGGCCGGCGTACTCCAGAGCTCCGATCGTGATCAGCTGCGCGCAGAACCGTGCCGCCGCGTCCGTGCCCTTGCGTGCTCGGGAGGCGAGCGTGTCGCGCAGGTGGACCAATGAGCACTGGTCCCCCACGATGCGCAGGGATGCGGCGATCTGCGGTGCCGCGGGAAGGGACACCAGCGACTCGGCCGGACGACGGCCGAGGAAGGTGTACCGGCCGTTCACCTCGCGCAGGCTGGGATTGGGGCGCACCAGGAGGCCTCGGGTGACGTCCTCGCGTGCCAGAAGGGCGCCGAGGATCTGTCCCAGGACCATCCGGTCCAGTTCGAGAACGCAAGCGATCCTGTCCTCACCCGATGAGGACAGCACCGGCCCGTCAGCCGACCAGGTGCCAGCGGCCGTCGCCGTGAAGGTGCTGTACGGACTGGTCTTCGTAGCGGCACGGGAGGCGAACTTCGTCAGCCCGACGACGGTACGGCGCTTGAGTCGGGCCCGGCCGCCCGGTCGGCAGCGCTCCAGTTCGTCCAGCAGGGTGGGACTGGCCTGCGACAGGGCGTGCCTGAACACCGGATCGGCAGCGATCTTGAACAGCCGGGCCGTTTCGTCCGCGCGGTCCTGCTCCACGGCGGCAGCGAGTTCACGACGGGCGTCACGTTGTCGGTGCAGATTGTCCTGCCAGCGCTCAATGCGCTCCGATGTGTCCCGGGGAAGCGCCCGAGCCAACTCCTCGCCCCATTCCCTACGCGCGGGAAGACGCATGCCGTGAATACTGCGGCGTAACGCCACCAGACGCGGCTTGAAGGAGGGATTACCGAGTCCGCCAATCGCCGTGTAGAGCAGGTCACTCAGCTCTTCCGATTCCTTCAACAGTTCATCATCGAGCGCCAGCACATCCTGGGCCGACTGCCAGCACCGACCACCCGTCAATTCATCCAGCATCGTCGCGGGAAGTCCACAAAAACGAGCGAAAAAAGACGTCGCGAGAGAGTAGGAAGTCACACGCAGCCCTTGCCTGAAATGAGTTGGTGTGCCAGGTGAGGCATGGCGCTTGGCCGCGGCGCCAGGGAAAGGCCCCTGGCACCGCGGTTGTCGGCTACGGCAGGGACGAACAGGAGCTACCGCAGCTCGGGAACGAAGCACCGTTCTCCACGAGACCGTGGCCGGCCGTCAGGGACTCCACAGTGAGCCCACTGTCGGCCAGATCGAAGACATCCGCAGGAATGTCGTCGAGGTCGAATTCGAGTTCCATTTCGTTTTCCATCGTACCTCCTATGGTTGCGGAAAATGGATTGCCGCCAAACGAATGACGACGCACGAAAGGAAACGCTTTCACATTCTCCAGTGGATCCTTCATGCAATTCCCGACCCTACAGTGGCCAGTTGGCTGACGCTACCTATGAAAAAAAGTTGGCCGATTACATCCCGCCAGCAACAGGAGCCCTTCCATCATAATTTTCCATTCGGAATTGTTTACTCCGCCAGAATTCCTTCGAAGGGAATTTTCTGGGCAGCACTGACTCTCCTCCGAGCTGTTACTGCTGCGGCACCCAAGCCAGGTCGCAAGGAGCGCGCCTGCCGCCACGCTCCGCCACCGGCCGGCGAGAAATCTCTCCGGCGAGGGGGGGATGACGCGCCAATTACCGGGCGATCATCGCAACATCCCGCCACCGCGCAACTTGACCAACTATGGCCTTCAAGTCAGTCATGTCATCGTCTGTCACCCCCGGGAAGGCCGGCATCCGCATGCGAACGACACCGGCATGCCGACGCGGCTCTACTACCAAGATCTGCGCCTCGGGGTCGGAACCGTCCTCCCCGGCCTGACCCAGGAGGGAGCGCGGCACCGCCGACCTGACAGAAGCTCTGCCCGGCGTCCCTCGGGTACTGCCTTTGCTCGCATTTATGGACGTGGGCAGTCTCTGATGCTTCCGACTCACGACGTACCTATAACTTTTCAGGGTGACAGTGGCCGCGCGGCCCGTTCCTTCCGCGCTTCACTCGCTGCGGCGCGCCGGTCTGCGACGATGGCGGCGCTCAGACACTGTCTGGGCTGGGCTTGGATGAGAGCCGCCTTCGGGATTCGAACCCGAGACCTACGCATTACGAGGGCTCGCGGGGTTGTGACGGCTGGTGCCGGGCGATGCCTCCGGATCCTGTTTCTCCTGGTCAGTGACGTGGGGCCTGTGCATCGCATGCCGCCTGGTCCGTCTTGGGCCGCTCCGTCCGCTCACGCAGCGCTCACGCGTGACGGCGATGCGCGCCGATGCCGTGAGCTGCGCGTGGAACTGTCTCTCCAGATGGTGTCACCAGGCAGCCGGTGGTGGAACTCGGTACACAACGCCCGTCCGTGACGCGGTAGGTGCGGGAGGGAAGGCGTGGCCCCGCAGCAGCACGAGGGCCAGTTCCTCCCGCCCATGAGCGAGTCAGGGCTCCCCTGTCCGACCTCGCCGGGCCAGGCCCTCGCTTCACAGCGCAGAGTCACCGACGAGGCCGCAGCACTGCTGCGCGGCCACCGCCTCAGAGGTCACAAGTACGCCATGGACGCCGTCCTGGCAGTCATCGCGCGCTCCGCGCAAGGACCAGTCACCATCGTCACCTCCGACCCCGAGGACATCAGTTTGCTCTGCGGACCCGCCATCGAGGTCATCAAAGTCTGACGCACCTGGTTCGCGGACACACCCGCTCACACATGACGCTCCGCAAGCCCCCGACCAAGCACGGCAATCGGTCAACGGAAAACAGGCCGGTCCAGTGACCGAACGCCGGCTCTGGCTCAAATTCGTTTTCCGACGCTAAGGTTTGGCGCCATACCCGGCGGATCGCTCCCCTGATGGGGTGGGAATGAGGCTCACTGACGCGGACCACGCGGAGCTGGTTGTCGCGGCGCAGGCCGGTGACGATCGGGCGCGCGAGGAGCTGATCGCCGCGTACCTGCCGTTGCTCTACAACATCGTCGGGCGAGCGCTGAGCGGACATGCCGACGTCGACGACGTCGTCCAGGAAACCCTGCTGCGCGTGGTGCGCGACCTGCCTGCCCTGCGCGCCCCGGAGAGCTTCCGGTCCTGGCTGGTGTCGATCACGCTCCGCCAGGTCAGTACCCACTGGCGCCGACACCGCGCCTTCGCCGACCGGACCACGGTCATCGACGACGCACGCCAGATACCGGACGCCGACGCCGTACCTGAGGACATGACGATCCTGCGTCTGCATGTGTCGGACGAGCGACGTCAGGTTGTCGAAGCCGGCCGGTGGCTCGACCCGGACCATCGGGTGCTGCTGTCGCTGTGGTGGCAGGAATGTGCCGGCTCGCTGAGCCGTGACGACATCGCCGCCGCGACGGGGCTCACGGTCCCCCACGTCGGAGTGCGCCTGCAGCGCATGCGCGAGCAGCTGGAACTGAGCCGGACGATCGTCGCCGCGCTGGAGGCCGACCCGCGCTGTCCGCAGTTGGACGAGACCGTCGTCGGCTGGGACGGTCTGCGTACATCGGTGTGGCGCAAGCGGATCGCGCGGCACACCCGCGGATGCCCGGTCTGCACGGCGACGAGGACAGAACGGGTTCCGGCCGAACTACTGCTCCTCAGCCTCGCGCCGCTGGCCGTCCCGGCCGGGCTCCTCGCCGCGCTGGCCGCCAAGGGCCTGCTCTCGGGTACGGCCGCGAGTGCCGCCGGGCTGGCCACGGCACACGTCGCCGTCGGCACGGCGGCGGCGTCGGGGGGAGGCGGTCTGCACAGCTCGCTGATCGGCAAACTCTACGCGGTGACCGCTCATCCGCTGGTGGGCCTCACCACCGGCGCGGTGCTCATCGCCGGGACCGCCACCTACACGACCTGGCCCGAACCGGCGCATCGGGCGCCCGGCGTCACCGCCGCTCCCACGGCCGGCCATCCCACGCCGACCTCGTCGCGCACCGCCACGTCGGCCGGACCGTCCCCGGTGAGTCCGTCCACCGCCGCGGTCACTGTTCCGCTGGGCGCACAGTCGCTCGAGTCTGTGGACGAGCCAGGCCTGTACCTCACCTATGCCGGCGACTTCGCGACGCTCCGCCGGGTCTCCGCGTCCAGCAGCGCGCAGACACGGCGGCAAGTCACCTTCATGGTCATCCGGGGGCTGGCCGACACACGGTGCGTCACCTTCCGCGCCGCCGACGGCCGCTATCTGCGCCACAGCTACCTGCGGCTACGGCTGAGCACCAACGACGGCAGCGAACTGTTCCGTGAAGACGCCACCTTCTGCCCGCGCCCCGGGGCGGTCGCCGGGTCGGTGACCCTGCACGCGCACAACTATCCGGGATCGGTCATCCGCCACCGCGACGGTGGCATCTGGCTGGATGGCTCCGACGGCACTCGGGCCTTCGCCGGCCAGGCTTCCTTCATCACACGCAGGGCCTTGACCTGAGAACTGCCCCCTTGAGCATGTTGTACCGAGTCGCGCAGTGACAGCCGGCGACCCTGCACCACGCCGTTCCCAACCCGGCAGCGAGCCGAGTGCTGCGCCGAATCCAGCTTCGATCCGCATGCATCGACGGCTGCCTCGCCGAGACCGGCCTGAAGGCTGATCACCGCAACCGCCGTATCACTCCTCAAAACCCTCACCGACGAGCAGGGCGGCGTGCCCTTCCCTCGTGGACGACCGGCCTGCGGGGCTAGGCATAACGCTTTTTGCCGGCGAGATACATCACTGCGCAATCGTCCGGACAGCGCGCCTTTTCTGTTACGAGAATGCGAGTCCGGAGGCCTCCACTTCGTGGGGCGCCCTTCCCGCCGCTCACCATGGCGTGCCGGCGTGGCAGGTTCCCCGACTTCCCCCGTTTACGTATCCCCCGAAGAAAGCCGCTCCAATGACGCGACACACCCACGAACCCCGGGCGACCGGTACGCAGGAACGGCCCCACGTCCTGCACTGCAGCCACCGCACCCAATCCGCGACGGATCAGGCCGTCCCGTTCAATGGGCGCACGATCACGGCACCCAGGGTGACCCTCGAACCCAGAAGAGAATCATGAAGGGCCTGCACCGGCTCGGCCGGCGTCGCCGAGCAGTGGTGATAGGGCTGTCGGCCGCAGCGGCGGTGGCCGGTGCCGTGACGCTCCTTCCCAGCTCCGCCGGAGCCGCCACCCTGGGTACGCAGGCGGCCCCCTCGGGCAGGTACTTCGGCACCGCTGTGTCCGCCGGAAAGCTCGGTGACTCGACGTACGCCACGATCTTGGACCGGGAATTCAACATGATCACCCCGGAGAACGAGATGAAGTGGGACACCACGGAACCCTCCCGGGGATCGTTCAACTTCGGTCCGGCCGACCAGATCGTCAGCCACGCGACCTCCCACGGGCAGCAGATGCGCGGGCACACTCTGGTGTGGCACTCCCAGTTGCCCAACTGGGTCAGCGGCATCACCGACGCTGCCACGCTGCGCAGCGTGATGAACAACCACATCACCACCCAGATGACCCATTTCAAGGGCAAGATCCACTCCTGGGACGTGGTCAACGAGGCGTTCGCCGACGGATCCACCCAGCACCGCAGCTCGGTGTTCCAGAACGTGCTGGGCGGCGGGTTCATCGAGGAAGCGTTCCGCACCGCCCGGGCGGCCGACCCGGCGGCCAAGCTGTGCTACAACGACTACAACATCGAGAACTGGACCGACGCCAAGACTCAGGGCGTGTACGCGATGGTGCGCGACTTCAAGTCCCGTGGCGTACCCATCGACTGTGTCGGGTTCCAGAGCCACTTCGGCACCAGCGGGCCGCCGGCCAGCTTCGGCACCACGCTGTCGAACTTCGCCGCGCTGGGCGTGGACGTGCAGATCACCGAGCTGGACATCGCCACCGCCCCGCCGACCGCGTACGCCAACACCGTCAAGGCGTGCCTGAACGTGTCGCGGTGCACCGGCATCACCGTGTGGGGCATCCGCGACAGCGACTCGTGGCGGAGCGCGGACACCCCGCTGCTGTTCGACAGCGGCGGCAACCCCAAGCCGGCCTACGACGCCGTGATCAGCACCCTGGGCGCCGGCACCAGCTCGTCCGCCGGCCCGTCCGCCAGCCCGTCCGCCAGCTCGTCGTCGACTGATCAACCGCGCACAAAGACCCGACGAGTCCGCCCAACGGCCAGCGGGACCACCACGTCCCCCTCCCCGTCCGCCACCGGCTCCCTGCCGTCGACGTTCCAATGGAGTTCCAGCGGGGAGCTGATCGCGCCGAAGTCGGATGCGAGCCACAACATCGCCGGGATCAAGGACCCGTCGGTGGTGTACTACAACGGCAAATACCACGTGTTCGCCAGCGTGGCCGACTCGTCCGGGTACAGCATGGTGTACCTGAGCTTCACCGACTGGTCGCAGGCGGGTTCAGCCACCCATCACTACCTGGACCAATCGCCGATCGGCAAGGGGTATCGGGCCGCGCCGCAGGTGTTCTACTTCGCTCCACAGAACCTCTGGTATCTGGTGTACCAGACCGGTGATAACGCGTCGTACTCGACCAATGCGGATATCAGCAACCCGAACGGGTGGAGCGCCCCGAAGGGCTTCTACTCCTCAATGCCGACGATCATTTCGCAGAACATCGGCAACGGGTACTGGGTGGACATGTGGGTGATCTGCGACTCGGCGAACTGCTACCTGTTCTCCTCCGACGACAACGGACACCTGTACCGGTCGCAGACCACGCTGTCGCAGTTCCCCAACGGGATGACCAACACCGTCATCGCCGCGCAGGACGCCGACCGCAACAACCTCTTCGAGGCCAGCAACGTCTACAAGGTCCAGGGCAAGAACCAGTACCTGCTGCTCGTGGAGGCGATCGGGTCGGACGGCCGACGCTACTTCCGATCCTGGACATCGGGCAGCATCGACGGCTCGTGGACCGCGCTGGCGGCCAGTGAGAGCAACCCGTTCGCACGGGCCGGCAACGTCACCTTCCCCGCGGGCGCCTGGACCAAGGACATCAGCCACGGGGAGATGATCCGGGCCGGGTACGACCAGACCCTGACCATCAGCCCCTGCAAGATGCAGTTCCTGTACCAAGGCAGAGACCCCAACTCCAGCACCGACTACAACAGCCTGCCCTGGCGACTCGGGCTGTTGACTCAATCCAACTCCACCTGCTGATACTCCGCTCCGACTTCGCGGTCTTGCGTCGGCCCGGGCAGGAACGGAACGGCCACCGCGTGATCGACGGGGGTTGTGTGGACTCCCGAAGATCGCGTGGTGGCCGCGGGCCGTAGCGCGGACCCTGCCCGTCGGCGGTCGATGTTCATGACGACGGCGTCCGCCCTGGCCTTCCGACCGGCAGCCGGGTGGCGTGCCCCCGCACCCGAGCCCGCGCTGCACCGCGACCATGGCAAAGGCCCTCCGTGATCTTCACGGAGGGCCAAATGGCTTCATGGCCACCCCCCCCCCGCCCCCGTCACCGTCCTGACCCCGGGCCTCGGGCCTCGGGCCCCGGGCCCCAGGCCCCAGGCCCCGAGGACCTCCTCATGCTGTACGGTCCCGGCGTCCACGTCATCAAGGTCTGGCACAGGGCGATGCCGGGTCGGCCGCGACCTCCGACTCGCCGCCGCTCAGCACGGCTCTCCCCATTCATCTGGGCATTCCGCCACCGTACGGGCGGCCTTGTCCCGGCACCGTTGATGGACAATCGGTGGTTGGCCCGGAAGTTGCACAGCAACCGGTCGACATCGACGAACCGCAGATAGTTCTGTGTGCGGTTCTGGTTGTCCAGCCATCGGCTCGCGGTCAACCGGACCTGACCGAGTTCGAAGGGGTACGCGGACACCCCGATCTCGGTCCGGTCCGGGCGGATTGCGGCTCGGGCGGGTGAGTTCCCGATGGTGGATTCAGCGGTCGGAGGCGAGGCCTGCGGCCCCGGCGACCCGCAGTAGCCGTCGCCGACTGACGGAGGAGGACCTTCTGTACGCTTTCCGTGATCAAGGAAAGCGCATGCGCCCTTGTTGACGATTACTTATGTGCGCAACCTGCGGCTCATCTTTGCGCTGCTTCACCATCAGCGCAATCCCTCGATTTGGATCGCGCGAGCTTCTGCTGATCGCCGCAGCCGACCGCAGGGCGGGCCGGAGCCCTTCCTTCTTGGTGCGGAAGAGTTTCGGACAACGAGCGGGAAGGTTGGTTTCGTTGAGTTTCGGAAGTGACACCCTGCGGGAGCGCCGGTAAACCGGTAAATATCTCCCGCATCACCGGCTCCCGCTTCGGATTTCGTTGGTATTTCGTAGCCACTTCCGCTCCGCTTGAGGGTGACCCATTCGAATGTCGCCTCAGAACCGCGCGAAGTGTGACCGTAAGGCGCCACATACGACGATTGACACCCCGTCAGCCCCAACCTACTCTCCGTTCAGGTCGGCGAACGGTGAACGATATATCGAACAATCGTCAGGCGGGCCGATGGGACGTCCCAAGAGACGATTACTCACTTCGGTTCCGGCGTCAGTCAAGAGCCGCCCCCGACGCCGCTGAACTCCGGACCGTGGTCCACCAGCACGCGCCGCTCGCCCGTACGCCTCCGCTGATCGCCGCCTTCCGCACTTCAGCGCCCCGCGCGAACACAGAAGAGGAATCCCATGGGTAGCCTCACACGCCGTCACACGATGTCATCGCCGCCCGGACCGGGCACGCGGCCAACGCGGCGCGTTATGGCGCTCTCCGCCGCGCCGGCGCCGCCGGCGCCTGGAGTCCGGCGTACACCAGCTTCACCGACCGGACCACGACCATCGCCCCCTGCAACCTCCAGCTCCTTTACCAGGGCCTGAACCCCGGACGGCGGCGACTACTCCAACTCCCCTGCCGTCCCGGCCTCGCCACCAACTGCTCTCCCTGCTGGAAACGGTTACCCGATACGGCTGCCCGGCCGTGAGAGCAGACGCGATCGGCCGGGCGGTTCCGCTCTCCGTCGGTGGAAGCCGGCGAATTCCCACCGACGAGGGCTTCAACCCCGCGGGCCCGCGGGCCCGCTCGCCGCCTGGCAGACCCGCCGACCCGGAACTCCCCCATCCACCCGCACCTCCGACAAGGAGCACAACATGGCCGTGAACAGACGCACCTTCCTGGGACTGGGCGCAGCCGGAGCCGTGGCCGCCGTCCATGCGTACGGCGCCACCGCGGCAACGGCATCCTCGTTAGCCCCGGCAGCCGCGCCGACCCAGCGATTCGCCATCGGGGTGAGGGAGTACGCCTGGAGCCGTGGCAGCCGCCGGCTGACCACCCGGATCTTCTACCCCGCCACCGGCACCCCGGGCGGCAATCCCGTCGTCAACGCCCCCATCGCCAACGGCGTATTTCCCATCTGCGAGTTCAGCCACGGCCTCGGCGGCAACCCGGAGAGCTACGCACCGCTGGTCCGCCCCTTGGCCGAGGCCGGATTCGTCGTCCCCGCACCCGTCTTCCCCACCACCTCCAGCGGCACCTCAGGCAACATCCAGGACGTCTACAACGGAAACCAGTCCATGGATGTCTCCCAGGTCATCACCAACACCCTCGCCCTCAACACCACGGCCGGCAGCCCGTTCGCCGGGCGCCTCGACACCACCACCGGCGTCGGCGTCGCGGGACACTCGCTGGGCGGCATGACCACCCACGGGCTACTGACCGCCTGGCCGGACAGCCGGATAGCCGCCGCCGTCCCCTTCGCCTGTGTCGACATGGGCAACCCCAGCACCACGGTCAAGGCCAACGTCCTGTTCGTCCACGGCGATCAGGACCCCGTCTGCCAGTACTCCTCCGCGCGCCAGGCCTACGGGGAACTGCCCGCGCCCAAGGCGTTCCTCACCCACCGTGGCACGGGCCACGACCAGTACATATGGAGCGGCTACAACCACACCCAGACCGTCGCCACCTACGTGGACTGGATGCGCTGGAGTCTCTACGCCGACACCGCCGCCCGCGACCGCCTCCGC
Organism: Streptomyces montanus; assembly: GCF_005786655.1. Taxonomy (NCBI): domain Bacteria; kingdom Bacillati; phylum Actinomycetota; class Actinomycetes; order Kitasatosporales; family Streptomycetaceae; genus Streptomyces; species Streptomyces montanus. The sequence continues at coordinate 17,980 of NZ_VBZC01000045.1, read as the reverse complement.
ACCGACGCCACCTCCAACACCTCCACCACCACCTGGGAAGCCGTCCTCACCCCCCTCCCCACCGGGCCGACGGTCAGCCTCCGCTCCCGGGCCAACAACCAGTACGTCTGTGCGCAGAACGCCGGAGCCAACCCACTCATCGCCAACCGCACCGCCATCGGCGACTGGGAACGATTCGACCTGATCGACCTCGGCGACAAAAACGTCGCGCTGAAGGCCCGCGTCAACGGCCAGTACGTCTGCGCCGAGAACGCCGGTGCCGACGCGCTCATCGCCAACCGCACCGCCGTCGGACCCTGGGAGACCTTCCAGCGCGTGAACAACTCCGACGGCACCATCAGCCTGCGCGCACAGGCCAACAACCTGTACGTCACGGCCGGGAACGCCGGAACCGACCCGCTCATCGCCGGCCGCACGACAATCGGCCCCTCCGAGTCGTTCGACCTCATCAGCGGCTGACCGGCCGCCCCGAAGGGCGCGAACCCCCGTGGGCCATCCGTCATATGAGTGCTCAGAAGCTGTTGTCCCACTCCGATTCGGGCCTGGAGCGGCGCTGGACAACAGCTTCTCAGGCAACAGACGGGCACGTCTCTTCCCCGACGCCCGGCCCATGGCAGCCGACCGGAACCGCAGGCAACCCGGTCCCCCCCCCCACTTCCCGGCGCCATTCAGCGGCGTCCCGACCCAGGAGCACACCATGTCTCCTCACACGAATCGCAGACATTTCCTGGCCCTGTCCGCCGCGGGCGTGGGCGCCGGTGCCCTCACCGGCGCCGGCTCCGCCACGACCGCGCACGCGGCCTCTCCTGCCGGCGCCTCGGGCGGGGCCGACCGGCCCCGGGCTGTGGGCCCGCTGCGCCTGTGGTACCCGAGCGCGGCGAGCGAATGGCTCCGGGCGCTGCCGATCGGCAACGGCAGGCTCGGCGCCATGGTCTTCGGCGGTGTGCAGAGTGAACAGCTTCAGCTCAACGAGGACACCGTCTGGGGCGGTGGCCCCTACGACCCGGCGAACTCCAAGGGCCTGGCCAACCTGCCGGAGATCAGACGCCGGGTGTTCGCCAACGACTGGTCCGGCGCCCAGTCGCTGATCGACAGCACCTTCATGGGCACGCCGCTGGGTCAGATGCCGTACCAGACGGTGGGCAACCTGCGGCTGAACTTCCCCTCCGGCGGGACGGCCACCGGCTACCACCGCGAGCTCGACCTGACCACCGCCGTCGCCCTCACCCGCTACACCCGCGACGGCGTCACCTACACCAGGGAGGTCTTCGCCAGCGGGGCCGACCAGGTGATCGTGGTCCGGCTGACCGCCAGCACCACTGGGCGCATCTCGTTCTCGGCGACCTTCGACAGCCCTCAGTCCAGTTCCCGTAACTCGCCCGACCCGCAGACCATCGCGCTGGACGGGTCCGGCGAGAGCGTGAGCGGGCTCACCGGCCGGATACGGTTTCGCGCGCTGGCGACCGTGCGCACCACCGGCGGCTCGGCGAGCAGCTCGAACGGCACCCTGAACGTCAGCAACGCCGACGCGGTGACGCTGCTGATCTCGATCGGCACCAACTACAACACGTACACGGACCTGAACGCCGACCAGAACAGCCGTGCACTCACCCCACTGACCGCCGCGGCCGCCCGGCCCTACGACCAGCTGCGGTCCCGCCATGTGGACGACTACCAGCAGTACTTCGGCCGGACCAGTCTGGATCTGGGCACCACCTCGGCGGCCGACCTGCCCACCGACCAGCGGGTCTCCGGCTTCGCGGCGGGCAATGACCCGCAACTGATCACGCTGTTCTTCCAGTTCGGCCGGTACCTGCTGATCTCCTCCTCCCGGCCCGGCAGCCAGCCGGCCAACCTCCAAGGCATCTGGAATGACGCGCTCCGCCCGCAGTGGAGCTCGAAGTACACCGTCAACATCAACACCGAGATGAACTACTGGCCCGCCGGCCCGGCCAACCTCGTCGAGACGATGGAACCGGTCCTGCGGATGCTGGACGACCTGTCCGTCGCCGGGGCGCGAACCGCCCGACTTCAGTACGGCGCCGGTGGCTGGGTCACCCACCACAACACCGACGGATGGCGCGGCACCGCACCGGTCGACGGCGCACTGTGGGGCATGTGGCAGACCGGTAGCGCCTGGATGGCGCTGCACATCTGGGAGCACTACCGCTTCACCGGCGACCTGGACGCACTACGTCGGCGCTACCCGGTCCTCAAGGGAGCCGCACAGTTCTACCTCGACACCCTCGTCCAGGACCCGGGCACCGGCTATATGGTCACCTGCCCGTCCAACTCCCCGGAGAATTCCCATCACGCGGGTGTCTCGGTCTGCGCCGGCCCCACCATGGACATGCAGATCCTCCGCGATCTCTTCCAGGCGGTCGCCGACGCCTCGACGCTGCTGGGCACCGACGCGGACTTCCGCAGCCGGGTGCTTGCACTGCGCGGCCGCCTGGCACCCATCAAGGTCGGTGCCCAAGGGCAGATCCAGGAGTGGCAGGCGGACTGGGACTCCGGCGCCCCCGAACAGAACCACCGGCACGTCTCGCACCTGTACGGCCTGCACCCCAGCAACCAGATCACGGTCCGCGGCACCCCGTCTCTGGCTCAGGCGGCCCGCGCCACCCTGGAACGGCGCGGCGATGCCGGCACCGGCTGGTCCCTCGCGTGGAAGATCAACTTCTGGGCCCGGCTGGAGGACGGCCGCCGCTCCTACAAGCTGCTGCGCGACCAGCTGACACCGGACCGCACTGCTCCCAACCTGTTCTGTCTGCACCCCCCCTTCCAGATCGACGGCAACTTCGGCGCCACCGCGGGCATCGCCGAATGGCTGCTGCAATCCCATGCCGGTGAAGTCCACCTGCTGCCCGCACTGCCCCCTGAACTCCCCAACGGCCAGGTCACCGGTCTGGTGGCCAGAGGGGGCCAAACCGTCGGCATCACCTGGGCCAACGGGGTGATCACCCAGGCCACCCTGCGCCCCCGGCACACCGGCACCGTCCGGATCCGCACCAGTGTCCCGGTAAATGTGTCGGCGGGTGGCCAAGCGGTGTCCGTGCAGCGAGTGGAGCCCACTCTGATCTCCTTCGACGCCGCCGCCGGAAGCGTGTATCAGCTGTCTCCTCGCCCCGCCCCGGTTGTCAGTCTCCGTGCCCGGGCCAACAACCAGTACGTGAGCGCCGGAACCAACGGTTCGTCCGCGCTGACCGCCAACCGCACGACGATCGGTGTCGGGGAGCGCTTCGACCTGATCGACCTCGGGAACGGCGCACTCGCACTGCGGTCCCACGCGAACGGCCAGTACGTCTGCGCGGAGAACACCGGAGCCGACCCCCTGATGGCCAACCGCACCGCGATCGGCCCCTGGGAGACCTTCCAGCGCGTGAACAACGCCGATGGCACCGTCAGTCTGCGAGCCCAGGCCAACAATCAGTATGTCTGCGCGGAGAACGGCGGAGCCGACCCTCTGACAGCCAACCGCACGGCGATCGGCCCCTGGGAATCGTTCGACCTGATCACCGGATGACCGCCACCAGGCGTACCGCGCTCACGGCCGGCTCTCAGTCACCCTCCAGTGATCCCTGACCAACGAGCAGAGGCTGCGCACGTTCCTCCCCTGGAAGTTCGATGACCTGCTCCGGCAACCAGGACAGCAGCAGCTCCTCCACATGCCGTGGCTCCCACAGCCCCAGCCGACCGTCGACAAGTCGCCCGGTGCCGGTAATCCAGCGCTGCCTCGGCCATGAACCCGTCCACCGGCAGACCCTGCTCCCCGGACCACCGGACCAGGCGGGCGACCAACAGCCCGCACGCCGCCTCGAACTCCTCCTCAGCCCCGGGACCAGTCACCGTCCTCGCCTCCGACTCCGAGGAGCCTCGACCTCGCGGGTGCAGCAGGTGCGGCCCTCCGCTTGGCCACGGTGTTGGCGTCGGTCTTGCGAGTGGCGTCGTTCTCCTCCGCCGTGGCCAGGCCAACCTCGCCCAGGTGGGCAGTGGCGGCACAAACAGCCTCAGTGCTCTCGACCTCGACGCCGAGGTGGTCCGAGTCGCCTCATCTGCGGCGTCAAACTCGGTGATGACCATGGATGCTCCTGCCCTCAAGGCCTGTGATCCCCCGGGCCGCTGCGCCCGCGACCTCGTCGGGCGTGAACTCGCGGAACAGCCACTCAGGGCACAGGCCAATCGCGCTCACCCCTGCGGATCGTCGACCTGGTGATCAGCAGGGTGGACGAGCGCCTGAAGGACCCGGACATGGGGCATCGAGCTCGCCCGATCCGCCAAGGAACTGCTCGCGGAGGGGGCTACGACCCCGTCATGGGCGCCCGGCCGTTGCGCCGCACGATCCAGCGCGAGATCGAGGACAGCCTGTCGGAGAAGATCCTCTTCGGCGAGCTGCGCCCCGGTCACATCGCGGTCGTGGACACCGACGGCGAGGGCGACGCCAAGACCTTCACCTTCCGCGGCGAGGAGAAGTCGGCGCTGCCGGACGTCCCGCCGATCGAGCAGGCGGCCGACGGAGAAAGGCCGCCTCTGGCACGGAGTTCTGAGCACCTACCGGCCTTGAGCGGCCCGCTGTTCCTCCACCGCCGTGGACCTCAAGCCCGCCCCGTGGACCGCGGTGGTCGGCGCGAGACCGACTGGCGACCCAGCAGAAGGGATCAACCCTCGTTGTCGCGCCGGGTGATGCGGAAATCAAATGGAACATGGCCGGGATCCAGCGCAGTCACGCCCCCGTCCACGGTCAGTACAGCGCCGTTGACGAAGGACGCAGCCGGCGACAGCAGCCAGGCGATGGCCTCGGCCACCTCACGAGGCTCCCCGGGGCGGCGTGCCGGCAGCAGCCGGGTGGCCTCCTCATATGCTCCGTCGACCCCAGCGGAGGCCAGGCCAGCGTCCTCGGCGAACCGGGCCATGCGGCGGTCGGCCATCTCCGTGCGCACCCAACTGGGGCAGACGGTGTTGGCCCGCAAGCCCTGAGGCCCGTAGTCCACAGACAGCGACCGGCACAACTGCAGCAGTGCCGCCTTGGAGGTGGCGTAGGCGGCATTGCCCATCCCGTTGCGCAGGGCAGCAACCGAAGCGACCGCGACGACAGATCCCCGGGCCCGGAGCAAGTGCGGCAATGCCGCCCGCATCAGAAGGAAGGGGCCGGTGAGATTGGTACGAAGCACCGCCTCCCAGTCCTCATCGGACAGTTCCCCGACACTCCCGCTGCGTCCCACTCCCGCATTGACGACCAACCCATCGAGTCGACCGAATCGCGCGACCGCAGTTTCGACGAGGTGAAGAACAGCGTCCGGGTCTGCGGTATCAGCCGGGCAGGCCAAGGCTCCGGTTTCCGTTGCGACGCGTTGCAAAGGCTCCGGTCGTCGCCCGGAGACGACAACATCGTGCCCGGCCGCCCGAAGCAGCCGCGCGGTTGCCGCACCGATTCCCGTTCCTCCCCCGGTCACGATCACAACACGCTGATCCGACATGGGTGTTCGGCCTCCTGTCACTATCGGATCGGGCGACGTGATCTTACGTGGTTGCGGATCAGGGACCAGAGTCAGCGTGGCTAACGCGACTGCATCAAGCCGAAGTTGAACGCTGCGCCTACGGCCCGGCCAACGGCGCCGGCTCATTTGTGCGACGCCCTGCGCAGTGCGGCTGCCAGACGATGAGACAGCCCGGCCCCGAGTTCAGCTCGAGCACTTGTGGAAACCCGACAGAAGCTCCTGACCTCCGAATCTTCACGGGGAGACGGGTCAGGTGTCCACAGCCGGGGAGATAACTCTGCACTCATGACTTCTCACAGCCCGAATCCGGTGCGCGGCTGTCCGTTCGCCCCGTTTTGACCACAAAGCCCAGCCACCGACACACCGACTTCCACGAGACCAGAGCAGCGAAATCACCGTCTCCCGCAAAAGCCCAGGTCACAGGCCCAGGTCTGCAGACCCCGATGCGCACCCCTTGCGCGCCTCTTCCCCGACGGCCACCCCGCAATCTGACCAACCACCAGGAGCTAAACACAAAAGACCAGGTCAGAGGGCATCTGACCTGGTCTCGGATGGAGCCGCCTTCGGGATTCGAACCCGAGACCTACGCATTACGAGTGCGTTGCTCTGGCCATCTGAGCTAAGGCGGCGTGCTGTCCGCACTATGGTGCGATCGGCAACGTCGGTAAGTCTACACAGTTTCCGGGGGTGCTCCGTACGTGGCCTGGGGGCACCCCCGGTCGTCCTGGCGATCAGGCTGCTGAGCAGCGTTTTCCCTTGGCCGGCGGGGTGCCCTGCAGGAGGTAGCGGTTGATCGTGGAGTCGATGCAGGTGCTGCCGCGGCCGTAGGCGGTGTGGCCGTCGCCGTTGTAGGTGAGGAGGGTGGCGGAGGAGAGCTGGGCGGCGAGGGACCGGGCCCAGGGGTAGGGGGTGGCGGGGTCACGGGTGGTGCCGACCACGACGATGGGGGCGGCGCCCTTCGCCTCGATGCGGTGGGGTTCACCGGCCGGCATCACGGGCCAGTACGCGCAGTTCAGGGAAACCCAGGCGAGGCCCTTGCCGAAGACCGGGGAGGCCTTCTCGAAGGAGGGCAGGGCTTCCTCGACCGCCTCGGGAGAGGCAAAGGCCGCCGGCAGGTCCAGGCAGTTCACCGCCGCGTTCGCGAACATCAGGTTCTCGTACTGTCCGTCGGCGCCGCGCTCGTAGTAGCTGTCGGAGAGGACGAGCAGGCCCGCCCCGTCCTCGTACTTCATGGCCATGGTGAGAGCCTCGCGCAGCTGCGGCCAGGCCTCCTCGTCGTACATCGCGGCGATGACGCCGGTCGTCGCCAGTGCCTCCCCGAGCTTGCGGCCGTCGGCGTCGCCCGCGTCGATGGGCGAGGCGTCGAGTCGCCGGAAGAAGGCCTTCAGGTTCTTGCCGACCCGCTTCGGAGTCGTACCCGGGCCGCCCAGAGGGCAGTCGGACTGGCGTACGCAGTCCTTGGCGAAAGCCTGGAAGGCTGTCTCGAATCCGGCCGTCTGGTCCTCGTTCGTCCTGCGGGCGGTCAGCGACGGGTCCATCGCACCGTCCAGGACCAGGCGTCCCGCCCGGTCCGGGAACAGCCCTGCGTATGTGGCGCCCAGGAACGTGCCGTACGAGGCGCCGACGTACGTCAGCTTCCTGTCCCCCAGCACGGCCCGCAGGACGTCCATGTCGCGGGCCGCCTCGACCGTGGACACATGGCGCAGCAGCTTGGCCGAGCGCTGCCCGCAGCCCTCCGCGAACTCCTTGTACGCGTCGACCAGTTCGCCCTTCTCCCGCGCGTTGTCGGGGGTGATGTCGGTCTGGGTGTACGTGTCCATCTCGCGGCCGGTGAGGCATTCGACCGGCTCGCTGCCGGCGACGCCGCGCGGGTCGAGGGCGACCATGTCGTAGCGGGCGCGGACTTCCGCCGGGTAGCCAATGGCCGCGTGCGACTGGAGGTAGCCGACGGCCGAACCGCCCGGGCCGCCCGGGTTGACCAGCAGCGAACCCAGCCTCTTGCCCGGGCCCGTCGCCTTCTTGCGGGCGACGGCCAGACTGATGTCGCCGGAGGCCGGCTTGGCGTAGTCGAGCGGCGCCTTCAGCGTGGCGCACTGGAAGTCGGGGACGCCGCAGCCGCGCCAGTTCAGCTTCTGTCCGTAGTACGGAGCGAGTGCCGACGGGATGGCCTTGGGCAGCGCGGCAAGTGCCGAGGCCCCTGCCGGGCCGGCGGAGCTGGCCCAACCCCCCGCGGAGCAGGCCGAGATGAGCAGTCCGGCGGTCGCGAGCAGCGCGCCGCACGCACGGAGGGAGGACCGGTGGGAACGGATGGACCGGGCCCGGATTGACCGGCCCGGAGTTGGCCTGAGCTGGCGCCTGGTGTGCATCCTGCGAGAGTAACTCTGCGCGATCGCGATATCACTGAGAGTTGCTGGCGCGACTCATATGAGTGACCTCGTCAAATCTGCTGGACGGGGTGCGCCAGGGCACGGCGCCCTGGCGCCAGGGACCTCGCCCCACGGCAACCTGCCGCACGGCGTCCCGCCAGTACCGCCCCCGCTCACCCCGCCCGCAACGCCATCGTCATCGCCTCCACCGCCAGCAGCGGCGCCACATTGCGGTCGAGGGCCTCGCGGCAGGCGGCGATCGCGTCTATGCGGCGCAGCGTGGCTTCGGGGGACGCCGCTCGCGCGAGGCGCTCCAGCGTGTCCTGCATCTCGGTGTTGGCGAGGGCGACGCTGGTGCCGAGCTGGAGGGCGAGGACATCGCGGTAGAAGGCGGTGAGGTCGATCAGGGCGAGGTCCAGGGTGTCGCGCTGCGTACGCGTTCTGCGGCGCTTCTGCTTGTCCTCCAGCTCCTTCACCACACCCGCGGTGCCGCGCGGCATGCGGCCACCCTGGGCCGCGCCGAGCGCCGCCTTCAGCTCCTCGGTCTCCTTGGCGTCGATCTCCTCGGCCATCTGCTTGGCGTCCTCGGCGGCCGCGTCGATCAGCTCCTGGGCCGCCTTGAGGCAGCCGCCGACGTCGTCGATGCGGAGCGGGAGCTTGAGGACCGCCGCGCGGCGCTCGCGGGCGCGCGCGTCCGTGGCCAGGCGGCGAGCACGGCCGATGTGGCCCTGGGTGGCGCGGGCGGCGACGGCCGCCACGTCCGGCTCGATGCCGTCGCGGCGTACGAGGACGTCGGCGACTGCGGCCACGGGTGGCGTCCGGAGCGTGAGGTGGCGGCAGCGGGAGCGGATGGTGGGCAGTACATCCTCGATGGAGGGCGCGCACAGGAGCCAGACCGTGCGGGGGGCGGGTTCCTCGACGGCCTTCAGCAGTACGTTGCCCGCGCCCTCCGTGAGGCGGTCGGCGTCTTCCAAGACGATGACCTGCCAGCGGCCGCCGGCCGGGGACATCTGGGCGCGGCGGACCAGGTCGCGGGTCTCCTTGACGCCGATGGAGAGCAGATCGGTGCGGACGATCTCCACGTCGGCGTGGGTGCCGATCAGACTCGTGTGGCAGCCGTCGCAGAACCCGCAGCCGGGGACTCCGCCGAGGGCGCGGTCGGGGCTCACGCAGTGCAGGGCCGCCGCGAAGGCCCTTGCCGCGGTGGAGCGGCCCGAGCCCGGCGGGCCCGTGAACAGCCAGGCGTGCGTCATCTTCGACGCCTCGGGGAGCGGGGTGCCGGCGGCCACCGCCGTGACCAGGGCGTCGGCGTCCCGGGCGGCGGCTTCGAGCTGCGCGCTCACCTTCTCCTGCCCCACCAGGTCGTCCCATACGGGCATCCGGTTGCCGCCTTCCGTCGCGCACGTGCCCTGCCGCGTCCCATTGTGCGGGAGGGGACTGACAACGCAGGCACGGGAGGCACGGCAGCCGGCGTCGTGGGTACGGCGGCGCCAGGCGGATCGATCAGATCCCAGCAGCGTGCGCGCCGACGCCGTACGTCAGCGTCCCCGGCGGCGCCCGCGCCCCTCGTCCCAGCCCTCGTCCTCGCGCGGGCCCAGCAGCTCGTCCGCCAGCGACGGAAGATCGTCGAGCGGGGTCTCCTCCGCCCAGTCCGAACGTGAACGTCGGTGGGAGCCGTCCTCGGCGTCGAACTGGGGCAGCTCACGGGTGCGGGCGTCGGAGCCGTCGGGCCTCGGCGGCTCGTCCCGGAAGTACCCCGGGGGCACCCGGTCGTCCGCCGAGCCGCTCCTCCGCTCGCCCCCACGGTCCTCCCGTGCGGCTTGGTCCTCTCGTACGGGAGGAAGGACGGCCGTCTCATCGGCGGCCCCCTGCGGCTCCGGAGGCTGCGGCAGCACGGCCGTTTCCTCGGCGTCCGGGCCGGCGCCCTGGGGCTTCACGGGAGGCAGCACGGTGGTCTCGTCGTTCGCTCCCGCGGGCGAGTCCGCGGGCGAGTTCGCCGGCGCGTTCTTCGGGGTCACGACGGGCGTCGGCACCGTGGTCTCGTTGTCCGGCGTGGCCGCAGACTCGTCGTCGCGCGCAGCGGCTGGGGATCCGGAACCCTCCGTACCGACAGAGGGGGACCCCGCGGCCGCCGCCGTCGCAGCCGCCGAAGCCGCGGCCGCCGCCCTGCGGGCCTCCTCGGCCCGCACCAGCGCCTCCTCGGCCTTCCGCTGCTTCTCCAGGCGGCGCTCCTCCGCCTCCGCGCGGAGCCGCGCCTCCTCGGCGGCCTGCTTGCGCAGACGCTCCTGCTCGGCCGCGCGCGCCTGCTCCTCGGCGAGCCGCCGCGCTCGCTCCTCCTCGGCGCGCCGCCGTGCCTCTTCCGCCCGCTGCCGGGCTTCCTCGGCCTGCCGCTCGGCCTCGCGCCGCTGTGCCTCCTCCAGCTCGCGCTTCTTGCGCTCCTCTTCCTCCGCCCGCAGCCGGGCGAGCTGCTCCTGGCGCTCGCGCTCCAGGCGCTCCTCCTCGGCCTTGCGGGCGGCCTCTTCCTCGGCGCGCCGCCGCGCCTCCTCCTCGGCCGCCTTACGGGCCTCCTCCTGGGCCTTCACCTCGGCCTCGGAGAGCGGCAGCAGCATGTCGAGCCGATGCCGGATGACGGTGGTGACCGACTCGGGCTCCTGCCCGGCGTCGACCACCAGGTAGCGCGTGGGGTCGGCGGCCGCGAGCGTCAGAAAACCGGACCGCACGCGCGCGTGGAACTCGGCGGGCTCCGACTCCAGCCGGTCCGGTGCCTCCGTGAACCGCTCGCGGGCGGCTTCCGGCGACACGTCGAGCAGCACCGTCAGATGCGGTACGAGCCCGTTCGTCGCCCAGCGGTTGATGCGAGCGATCTCGGTCGGGGAGAGGTCACGACCCGCTCCCTGGTACGCCACCGAGGAGTCGATGTACCGGTCCGAGATCACGACCGCGCCCCGCTCCAGCGCGGGCCGCACCACGGTGTCCACGTGCTCGGCGCGGTCGGCGGCGTACAGCAGCGCCTCGGCCCGGTGCGACAGGCCGGCCGAGGACACGTCCAGCAGGATCGACCGCAGCCGCTTTCCGACGGGGGTGGCGCCCGGCTCGCGCGTGAGCACGACCTCGTGCCCCTTGGCCCGGATCCACTCCGCGAGTGCCTCGGCCTGCGTCGACTTCCCGGCCCCGTCGCCACCCTCCAGAGCGATGAAGAAGCCGGCGGTGGCGGGCGCCTGCACGGGGTCGTCCCCGCCTCGCAGCGCGTCCCTCAGGTCATGGCGCAGCGGCACCCCGGAACGGTCGTCGATCTTGGCCAGCACCAGCGCGGCGACCGGCAGCAGCAGAGCGCCGACGAGCATCAGGGTGAAGGCGGCGCCGCCGTGCGCGAACACGAACTTGCCGCTCTCCAGCCGGTGCCGCCCGATGGCCGACGCCACCACGGGGCCCACCACGGCGCCCAGGGCGACGTAGACCCGTACGACCGCGTGCAGATGCTCCGTCGTCCGCGCCCGCCGGTCGTCCTCGGTCTCCTGGTCGAGCAGCGTGTGCCCGGTGTTCGCGGCGATGCCCGCGCCGACGCCGGCGAGCGCCACGATCAGGATCACCGTGGCGACGTCCGGGACGAGCCCGGCGGCGAGCAGTGCGACCCCGGTGAAGGCGATCGCCAGGGCGAGCAGCCGGCGCCGCGACAGGGACGGCAGCAGGGAGGGTGCCGTACGGATCCCGGCGACGGTGCCGCCGGTCAGCGCGAGCACGAGCAGCCCGTACGTCACCGGCCCGCCGCCCAGGTCCTTGGCGTGCAGCACGGCGACGGCGACGGCGGCCGCGACCGCCCCGCCGACGGCCGCGCAGGCGAAGACCAGCAGCGGAATCGCGCCGGTGCGCCCCTTGTCGACGCCGGTGCCGGTCTTGGGGCGGCGCAGGCCTTCGAGCGGCGACCGCGCGCGGGGGGTGCGCGCGTCGGGCAGTTCGAGGAACGTGAGTACCGACAGGGACGCGGCGAACAGGCCCGCGCAGACGTACGACGCGAGCGCCGCCTGGTGCTGGTCGAACCAGGTCAGTCCGGCACCCAGCAAGTTGTTGACGAGTCCGGCCAGGACGAGCGCGGCAGCCGCGAGGGGCACCGCCACGAATCCCGTACGCAGCGACAGGCGACGCAGCGCGTCCATGTGGTCCGGCAGCGGGCGGACCGACGCGCCCTCCGGGGGCGGCGGGGGGAGCAGCGCGGGCGCCGCGCTCTCGCGGCACACCGTCCAGAAGCGCTCGGCGACCCCGGTCACGAACGCGGTCACCAGGATCACGGCCAGCGCGTCCTCGGGCGTCCAGTCGATCCACAGGGGCGCGATGATCAGCAGCGCGACCCGCAGGCCGTCCGCGACCACCATGGTCCAGCGGCGGTCGAGCGGCCCGTCCGGGGAGGTGAGAGAGGTGAGCGGTCCCAGGAGCACGGCCCCGAAGAGCAGGGTCGCCAGAATGCGCGTCCCGAAGACCGCCGCGACGGCGAGCGCCACTCCTCGGTAGCCACCGCCGAAGGAAGCTTCGGCGATCGCGGCCTGGAAGGCCAGGACGACCAGGACGAGCAACGCGAGGGCGTCGCCGACATCGCCCACCAACTGCGCGCTCCACAACCGCTTCAGCTGCGGCCGACGCAGCAGGGCGCGAACGGCGCGCTCCCGGGAGTCTGCGACCAGGGCTTCGTCGGGGGCCGCTGTCTGGGCCGTAGGCTGCTCGGCTCGCGTCATGCAATCAGCCTATCGGCAGGCGCTGACACCCCGAAAAGGAGCCCGACACATGCGGACGCGAGGCCTCCGAGGGGCGCCGTACATACGGACGCAAAGCCTCCGGAGGTGTCGCCGCGCCTCCGTGCCGGACGACTGTCCGTCGGCGCGAAGGCCCGAGCGCCGCGGCGCGAACGCACGAACGCACGAACGCCGCGGCGATCGATGCACGATCGCTGCGGCGTCGATGCACGATCTCCGCGGCGCAAAGGCGCGACCACCGCGGGCGCGAAGGCCCACCGCGGCCCGAAGGCGCGAGCTCAGCCCTCCGAAGCCCCGGTCTTCTTGGCGGCTGCCTTCTTGGCGGGAGCCTTCTTCGCGGCCGTCTTCGAAGCCGCCGTCTTCTTGGCGGCTGTCTTCTTGGCAGGGGCCTTCTTGGTGGCCGTCTTCTTGGCCACAGCCTTCTTCGTCGTCTTCTTGGCGGGCCCCTTCGCCCGCTTCTCCGCGAGCAGCTCGAAGCCCCGCTCCGGAGTGATCGTCTCGACGCTGTCGCCGGACCGGAGGGTCGCGTTGGTCTCGCCGTCGGTGACGTACGGCCCGAAGCGCCCGTCCTTGACGACGACCGGCTTCCCGCTGACCGGGTCCTCGCCGAGCTCCTTCAGCGGCGGCTTGGCGGCGGCGCGGCCACGCTGCTTGGGCTGGGAGTAGATCTCCAGCGCCTCTTCCAGCGTGATCGTGAAGAGCTGCTCCTCGGACTGGAGCGAGCGCGAGTCGGTGCCCTTCTTCAGGTACGGCCCGTAGCGCCCGTTCTGCGCGGTGATCTCCACGCCTTCGGCATCCTTGCCGACGACGCGCGGCAGCGACATCAGCTTGAGCGCGTCCTCCAGGGTCACCGTGTCCAGGGACATCGACTTGAAGAGCGAGGCCGTACGCGGCTTGACCGCGTTCTTGCCGGTCTTCGGGGTGCCCTCGGGGAGCACCTCGGTGACATACGGCCCGTAGCGCCCGTCCTTGGCGACGATCTGGTGGCCGGTGACCGGGTCGGCGCCCAGCTCGAAGTCGCCGCTCGGCTTGGCGAGCAGCTCCTCCGCGTACTCCACCGACAGCTCGTCCGGAGCCAGATCGTCCGGGACGTCCGCGCGCTGGTGGATCTCGGAGTCCTTCTCACCGCGCTCGACGTAGGGGCCGTAGCGCCCGACGCGCAGCACGATGCCGCTGCCCACGGGGAACGACGACACCTCGCGCGCGTCGATCGCGCCCAGGTCGGTGACGAGCTCCTTGAGGCCGCCGAGATGGTCCCCATCGCCGTTGCCCGCCTCGGCCGCGGTGCCGACGCCGTTGGCCGTGGCGGAGCCGCTGTCGGGTGCGGTCTCGCCGAAGTAGAACCGCTTCAGCCACGGCACGGACTGCGCCTCGCCCCGCGCGATGCGGTCGAGGTCGTCCTCCATCTTGGCGGTGAAGCTGTAGTCGACGAGCCGGCCGAAGTGCTTCTCCAGAAGGTTGACCACGGCGAAGGACAGGAAGGACGGCACCAGGGCCGTGCCCTTCTTGAACACGTAACCGCGGTCGAGGATGGTCCCGATGATCGACGCGTACGTCGACGGGCGGCCGATCTCGCGCTCTTCGAGCTCCTTGACGAGGCTGGCCTCGGTGTAGCGGGCCGGGGGCTTGGTGGCGTGGCCGTCGACCGAGATCTCGTCGGCGGACAGCGCGTCGCCCTGGCTGACCTGCGGCAGCCGGCGCTCACGGTCGTCGAGCTCGGCGTTCGGGTCGTCCGCGCCCTCGACGTACGCCTTCAGGAAGCCGTGGAAGGTGATGGTCTTGCCGGACGCGCTGAACTCGGCGTCGCGGCCGTCGGAGGCCGTGCCACCGATCTTCACCGTGACGGAGTTCCCGGTCGCGTCCTTCATCTGGGAGGCGACTGTCCGCTTCCAGATCAGCTCGTAGAGCTTGAACTGGTCGCCGGTCAGTCCGGTCTCGGCGGGTGTGCGGAAGCGGTCGCCGGAGGGGCGGATCGCCTCGTGCGCCTCCTGCGCGTTCTTGACCTTCCCGGCGTACGTCCGCGGCCGGTCCGGCAGGTAGTCGGCGCCGTACAGCTGCGTGACCTGCGCTCGGGCGGCGGCGACCGCCGTGTCCGAGAGGGTCGTGGAGTCCGTACGCATGTAGGTGATGAAGCCGTTCTCGTACAGCTTCTGCGCCACCTGCATCGTGGCCTTCGCACCGAAGCCGAGCTTGCGCGAGGCCTCCTGCTGCAGGGTCGTCGTACGGAACGGCGCGTACGGCGAGCGGCGATACGGCTTCGACTCGACGGACCGTACGGAGAAGTTCGTGTGCTCCAGGGCGGCGGCGAGCGCGCGGGCGTTCGCCTCGTCGAGGTGCAGTGTGTTCGCGCTCTTCAGCTGCCCGAGCGAGTTGAAGTCGCGCCCCTGGGCGACGCGCCTGCCGTCGACCGTCGTCAGGCGTGCGACCAGGGAGGACGGGTCGCTCGGGTCGCCGGCACGGCCCGTGCCGAAGGTGCCCGTCAGATCCCAGTACTCGGCCGAGCGGAAGGCGATGCGCTCGCGCTCCCGCTCGACGACCAGCCGGGTCGCCACGGACTGGACACGGCCGGCCGACAGACGCGGCATGACCTTCTTCCACAGGACCGGCGACACCTCGTAGCCGTAGAGGCGGTCGAGGATGCGGCGGGTCTCCTGGGCGTCGACGAGCTTCTGGTTGAGCTCGCGCGGGTTGGCGACGGCGGCCTGGATCGCGGCCTTGGTGATCTCGTGGAAGACCATCCGCTTGACCGGGACCTTGGGCTTGAGCACCTCCTGGAGGTGCCACGCGATGGCCTCGCCCTCGCGGTCCTCATCGGTGGCGAGGAAGAGCTCGTCGGAGTCGCGCAGGAGGTCCTTGAGCTTCTTGACCTGCGCGCGTTTGTCGGCGTTCACGACATAGATGGGCTGGAAGTCGTGCTCGACGTCCACGCCGAGGCGACGGACCTCGCCCGTGTACTTCTCGGGGACCTCCGCGGCGCCGTTCGGGAGGTCGCGGATGTGCCCGACGCTCGCTTCGACGACGTAGCCGGGGCCGAGGTAGCCCTTGATCGTCTTCGCCTTGGCAGGCGACTCGACGATGACGAGTCGGCGGCCGCCGTGTGCGGTCTCGCTGGTCGGGGACAACTTCGCTCTTCTCTCCGGTCGACGCAGGGGGTCTCGCCCCGGGCCTTGGTCCCAGGGGTCGGGTCATGCTGACGCTGCGGAGTGTGACGGTACAGCCCGCCCCCGTGTCAAACGGGAAAAGCTCGCAACGGCCACTCGAACGGTAACCCGACTCCCGCCATTCCTGCCGCCCGGAGTGTCGACCAGCCACTTCGACCCCATCCGGAGGGTTACCTATCAATTACCGAACGGCAAGATGGCGACGGCGGACGATCCGGCCGGCCGACCGGCCCGAGACGACAACTCCCGCCTGCCGGAAGCCGACACTCCGGAGCAGTCGAGTCCGGCGCTCCGGAGACCGGAGGCGTCCGCTCCAGTGACCGGAGGCCGATCCTCCGGAGACCGGAGTCACATCGGGATCCGGTCTTCGGTCACACGGGAACCCGGTCTTCGGTCGCGCCGGCAACCCTGTCTTCTCAGACGCGGGTGAAGCACCACACCGCGAGGAGGAGCGCGGACGTCCCGGCGAAGCTCGCGACCATCGCCGAGGCGACCGGACTCACCCCGTCGGCAACGGGTCCGCCGTGCCGCAGCCGGGCCACGGTCCACACCAGCAGTCCGGCTCCGAACAGGGCGAACACCGCTCCCGTAAAGATCGCCGGTCCGCTCTCCATGGTTCGTTCCCTCCGCTTTGGGGTGCCCAAGGACGGGAGGCTGACACCTCCAGGAGGCCAGAACGCGAACCCACGGTGAATTCGGGGCGTACCCGCCCCGCCAGGGTGCCCCCGGGGCGTGCCTCCAGGGCCCCTCTGGCCTCCAAAGCCCCCTGGGTCCCAGCGATACCCAACGCCTCCAACGGCTCCAACGGCTCCAACGAACATCAGCGCCCCCTGGGGCCCCAGGGCCCCCGCGGCCGGCGCTGTGACCACAAGTGACCACACCATCGGACACAGCCGGTCACACCGTGCCGGGCGTCGATATCTTCCCGCTCGTCTTCTCACCGTCGGTGCGGCTCACGGTGCACACCGCCTTGCTGAATCCGTCGTTCCAGTCGTCCTTGTCCGCCACCCAGCCGTAGACCGTGCGATCCGGGCCGGGCGCCCAAGTCGACTCGAATTTGTTGCCGCAGAGCTTGTTCGCGTTGTCGACGCCCTTCTTGTGGTCCATGTTCGCCGGGGCCCGGACGACGCCTATCACCTGATCGGTGTGCGGCTTGGCGCAGTCGGTCAGCGGGGCCTTGTAGCCGTCCTTCTGCTCGTTGTAGATCCAGCAGTCGCCGATGCTCATCTGGCCGACCCACAACTCCGTCCCCCCGTCCCGGAAGCGCCCCACTTCACCTCCGATCGCGGCATGCCGTCCGAGTACCAGACATGCCGTACCGCCCTCGGCCGTACCGAACCCCTGCTTCGTCGGCGTCACGGCGTAGACACCCGCGTCGGGCAGGGCGTCGGCGGTCGCCTGGGCCTGCCGCTCGCAGCGCCTCGCGCCCTCGGCGCGAGCGTCGGCGTAGTCGGTCGCCGTGTCGACGGCCACGACCTGACCGTCCGGCCAGTCCTCCCCGCAGTCCACGACGCCCAGGTTCGGCTCCGACGTGAACGGCGCCCCCGACCAGACCGCCTTCACACAGTCCCCGGCCTTCAACGGATCGGTGAGGCCGACCCGTTCGCCGTACGGATACACCGGTCCCGTCGCTGTCGGAGAGGGCTCCGGCTTGCTCGGCGAAGCCGACTTCTCCCCACCGGACTTCGCCTTCTTGTCGTCGTCACCGCCGAGCCCGACGACCGCCCACGCGCCGCCGCCGACCGCCAGCACGACGGCGACGACGATCGCGACGACCGCCCAAGCGGGGAACTTACGGCGCCGCCCGCCGAGAGGACCGTCGCCGCCGGCCCCGCCCCCGCCCCCGGGAGACCCGCCGTCGGAACCGGACTGCCCCGGCGGGCCACCCGCGTAGGAGGCAGCGGAACCAGCACCCGCATAGGGCGGGAACGGATCACTCGCGTACGGATTCGCTGGCTCATACCGACTCCGGGAGCCGGACCCCTGCCAGGAGTCCGCCCCCGATGGGGCGCCCGGAGTGTGCGGCGTCTGCGCGGTGTGGGGAGTCTGGGGCGTGTGCGGCGCCGGGGCCGCGGTCGTGGGCGTGTACGAGGCCCGCTGCGGTGGTGAACCACCCAGCGCGGGGGCGCCGCCCTGCCCCGCTCCGGCGGGCGCCCCAGGCGTCTCGGGCCCCGCCCAGGGGCCGGGCGCTCCGGGCGTGGCCCCAGGTG
>NZ_VBZC01000044.1:60121-83267 GCF_005786655.1 Streptomyces montanus | reverse complement strand
GGCGGCGGCGGAGCGGCCCGCGGACGCCGTGCCCGCGCGGACCGCCGACGCCGTGCCCGCGCGGCTCACCGAGGTGCTGGCCGGGCGGCTCGGGCTGACCGGGCCGCGGCTCACCTTCACCAACGCCTGTGTCGCCTCCGCCGCCGCGATCATCCACGCCTGCCGGCTGATCTCCTCCGGCAGGATCGACGCGGCGGTCTGCGCGGGCGGGTACCTGGTGGAGGAGGAGACGTTCGGCAAGTTCGACTCCGGCCGGGCGCTGTCGCGCGACGGCATGGTGCGCCCGTTCAGCGCCGACCGCAGCGGACTGCTGCTCGGCGACGGGGTCGCGGCGGTCGTGCTGGAGTCCGCCGAGCACGCCAGGCGCCGCGGTGCCCGGCCGCTGGTGACCGTGGTGGGCTGGGGCGCGGCCACCGACGCCTACCACATAGCCCAGCCGCACCCGGAGGGCGTCGGGCTGGCACGCGCGGCGCGGCAGGCGATGCGGCTCGCCGGGGACCCGGACGGGGCGGCGCTGGGCTATGTCAACGCCCACGGGACCGGCACCAAGTACAACGACGGGGCCGAGACCCGCGGGCTGCGGGCCGCGTTCCCGGAGCGGGCCGCGTCGATACCGGTCAGCTCCACCAAGAGCACCACCGGCCACCTCCTGGAGGCGGCGGGCGTGGTGGAGTTCGTGATCACGATGCTGGCCCTGATGGACGGTGTACTGCCGCCGACGGCCGGATTCGGCCGGCCGGACCCGGAGTGCGACCTGGACTACGTGCCCAACCAGCCCCGTGAGGCCGATCTGCGCCGGGCCCTCACCATCAACGCCGCCTTCGGGGGCGCCAACACCGCACTCGTCCTGGAGCGGCCGTGACCACCGAGAAGTCGGAGAAGTCGGAGAAGACCGAGAAGCCGGTGCTCCGCTCGCCCCTCGGCATCCTCGCGATCGCCACGGCGACCCACGGCACCGGCCGGGACGACGACATCCCGCTGCCGAGGCTGCCCGGCTTCGTGGAGTCGGCCTTCAGCCCGCTGGCGTACGAGGTCAGCAGGCAGTGCCTGACCGAACGGCCCGGGGACGGCTCTCGTACCGCCGTGGCGCTGGCCAGCCTGATGGGGGACACCACCACCGCGGATCTGGCCAGCACGCGCGTGGTCTCCGGGCGGGTCCACAACCCGCTGCTGTTCATGCAGGCCACCGCCAACTCCGTACTGGGCTATGTGAGCCGGGAGTTCTCCATCACCGGGCAGATGTTCAGCCTCTCCACCCTCGACGACCCGGTGACCGAACTGCTGGCCATGGCGGATCTGCTCCTCGAGGACCCGGAGCTGGACCGGGTCCTGGTGCTGGGCGTGGAACTGGGCGGCGGCGAGAGGGTGGCCGCCGCGCACCGGGAACTGGCCGCCGACAGCGACCGCCCCGCCCCACCCCTCCCGCCGGCCTCGGGCCTGGCGGCGGCGGTACTGCTCGGCCGTCCCGGCACGGAGACGCCGGTGTCCGTCCGGTCGGCCGAAGCGCCGGAGTCCGGCCAGTCGCCCGAAGCGCCGGTGGCCGCCCGGTCGCATCCGGGAAGCATCCAGGGCCTGTTCGACCTGGCCGCCGCCCACCGGCGGCTGCTTCAGGACGGTGGCAGCCACCTCCTGGTGACCGAGCCGGACGCGCGGCGCGGCCCCGCCGCGTTCGTCCTCAGCACTGACACCGAAGCTCAAGCTCCCCTGCGGGCGCCGACGGACGCGCACGCCGGAAGGAACGAGACGGAGACCCATGCTCATCAGTAGGCAGGAGCGGGCGCGGATCTGCTCCGACACCGAACTCGGCGCCGGCAACGTCCTGCACCGCCTGAAGGAGTACGGCCGCCCGCTCGACGAGCCCGTGCTGCGGACGGACGGCAGCTGGCAGGCACCCGACGGCAGCCGCCCCGAGACGCTGACACTGGGTCAGCTGCACGAGGTGGTCGAGACGTACGCGGGCTGGTACGCCGCCCAGGGTGTGGGGCCCCGCGACCCGGTCGCGGTGCACAGCCACTCCAGCGCCGAATTCGCGGTGAACTTCCTGGCGCTCACGGCCCTCGGTGCCATTCCGTCGTTCGTCAACGGCAACCTGTCCCCGGAGATCGCCCGGGAGTACGTACGCAGACAGGGTGCGGTGGGCGCCTTCACGGACCGGGAGCACCACGAGGTGCTGTCCGGGGACGAGTCGGGGCTCGGCTTCTGTGTGACCGCGGCCGAGATCCGGCCGGAGCACCGCGAGCTGCTGCCGAAGGCCTACCCGTACCGGCACGACCCGACCGACCCGGTGATCATCTCCCACTCCTCCGGCACCACCGGCATGCCCAAGGGCGTGCCGCACACCCACCGGACGCTGATGTACGCGCAGGTGCACCGGCTCCGCTACTCCACCGGCGCCGACATGGAGCGCACGCTGGTGGGCCTGCCGGGCGCGCACAACGCGGCCGTGGCGACACTCCTGTACTGCCTGCTGCTGCGCGCCGACATCAAGCTGCTCTCCAGCCGGCGCGGCACCGATGTGCTGGACGCCATCGAGGAGTACCGGCCCACCACCGTGCTGGCCTTCGCCGCCACCTTCGGCGAGATGGCGGCGGAGGACCTGGCGGCCCGTGACCTGTCCAGCGTGCAGGTGTGGTTCAACACCGGGGACGCGGCCCACGAGGCGCACATCCGGGCCCTGGTGCGGCACGGCGGTCACGAGGAGATAGCCAGGGACGGCAGGGACAGCAGGGACGGCAGGGGCCTGCGCCGCAGACGGGTCGAGGGCTCGGTCTTCGTGGACGGACTCGGCTCCTCGGAAGCCGGCTACTCGGTCTTCCACAACCGGCACACCAAGGACACCTCGGCCTACTCGCGCTGCATCGGCAAGCCGATCAGCTTCGCCGAGGCCGCCGTGCTCTCCGAGGACGGCATCCCGCTGCCGCCCGGCGAGATCGGCCGCCTGGGGCTGAAGTCGCCGACGCTCACCCCCGGGTACTGGAACGACTCGCTGACCTTCCACCGTCTGCGGCTGGGCGGCTACTGGCTCACCGGGGACCTCGCCCACCAGGACGAGCAGGGCAACTTCTACCACCTCGACCGCGCGCCGGACGCCATCCGGACCCGCGACGGGATCCTGTTCAGCACCCGTACCGAAGAACTGCTGCTGCGGGAGCTGCCCGAACTGGCCGACTGCACCCTCGTGGGGGTCGCCGCGGAGGGCGTACGGGCGGACTGGGACGGCGACGGGGAAGCCGAGGCGTACGCGCTGTTGCAGCTTGCCGACGAGGAGAGCGGCGACGTCGACGGTGACGGCGATGAGGCATGGACCCGACGCGTCAACGCCGCCCTGGCGGGTGCCGGATTCCCCCCGGTGGCCCGGGCCCTGCGGATGAAGCCCGACGACGTGGCCAAGGGCGCCACCGGCAAGGTTCTCAAACGAGTGATGCGCGAGCGGTTCGCGGCCAAGGAGCAGGCATGAGTACGGGCACGGGCACAGGAACGGGAACGGGAACGGGTGCCGACGAAGTGAACCACCGCGCCCAGACGGTGGAGGCGTACCGGCTGTGGTGGCAGCACGACGCCAACTGGTACCAGGGTGTGGCCGCCCGGTTCGGGCAGCAGGTCGCGAACGAGATCAACGCCGAGGCGATGCGCAAGGTCGCTCTCCAGGTCGGGCAGCGCGTAGCCCGCCGCTTCGGCCCGCTCCCCGACACCGGTGACGCCGGCAAGGACCTGGAGGAGCTGCGCCGCCGCTACGACGAGTGCGGCGAACGGATGTTCCCGCGAGAACTGCGCAACGCCTCCACCGAGGTGGAAGAAGACGACCTGATCGTGCTCACGCTGCGGCGGAACTTCGCCATCACCATGGTGCGGATGGCCGGTTCGCTGGAGGGCTACCAGTGCCCGTGCACCGACGTCCACGCGGGCTGGTCCGAGGGGCTCGGCGTGACCCTGTCGGAGAACCGGGCCACCAGCTGTCTGCGGGACGGCGACAAGGCCTGCCGCCTGCTGATGCGGGTCGGCACTCCCACCGCTCCCATTGATCCCGTCGATCCTGGCGCGGAGGGCTGAGCCGTGCGCGTACTTGTCGCCGGAGCCACCGGAGTGGTCGGACATCCGCTGGTGGGCGCGCTGCGGGCGCGGGGCCACCAGGTGAGCGCCCTGGTACGTCAGGGGTCCCGGGCCCGTGCGCCGGAGGCGGACGACGTCGTGGTCGCCGACGCCCTCGACCGTCAGGCCCTGCTGTCGGCAGTGTCGGCCGCCCGGCCCGAGGTGGTCGTCCATCAGATGTCGGCGTTGCGGCTGCTGCGCGACGACCCCGCGGGGGCCTTCGCGCTGACCGCGCGCCTGCGCACCGAGGGCACGGCCAACCTGGTCGCGGCGGCCCGTGCGGCCGGGGCACGGCGGCTGGTCGTGCAGAGCATCGCCTTCGCCGCCGCCCCGGCCGGGAATCCGGTCGTCGACGAGGACGCGCCGCTGTACGTGGACGCCCCGGACCCCGGCTGGGCGGCCACCGTACGGGCCGTCGCCGAGCTGGAGCGGCTGGTCCTGGGCAGCGAGGATCTCGCGGGCGTGGTGCTGCGGTACGGCACGCTGTACGGCCCCCGGACGGCGTACGCCCGTAACGGCGGGACCACACAGGCGGTGCTGGCCGGACGGCTCCCGCTCCCCGAGGGCGCGTCCGGGATCACGTCGTTCCTGCATGTGGAGGATGCCGTGGGGGCCGCGGTGGCGGCCGTCGAGTCCGACGTCACCGGAGCGTTCCACGTGACGGACGACGACCCGGCCCCGGCCGCGCAGTGGCTGCCGCACTACGCCCGTACGCTGGCCGGACCGTCCCCTCGAACGATTCCGGCGGCGCTCGCGCCCCGGCTGCTCGGGTGGTTCATGGCCCATCAGCTCACCGCGGCGCACGGCGCGGCCAACGACCGGGCCCGTACGGCACTGGGCTGGAAGCCGCTGCGGCCGAGCTGGCGCGACGGGCTGGGCGAGGAATGACAGGGCCCGGCACGCAGGGCACGAAGGTGAGCGGGGCAGCAGCGGGAGCCGCCCCGGCCCGGCCGTGGGCCGTCATCCTGGTCGTGGTCTGCGCCCAGATGCTGATCTGGCTGGACACCTCGATCCTCAATGTCGCCGTCACCACCCTGGCCGACCCGTCCCGGGGCCTGGGCGCGAGCCCCGCCGAACTGGAGTGGGTGGCCGGCGCCTACACCCTGGTCTTCGCCGGCGCCCTCTTCGCGGGTGGCGCGCTGGCCGACCGTTTCGGCCCCCGTACCACCCTGCTCGCCGGTCTGGCGCTGTTCGGTGCCGCGTCCGGCCTCGGCGCGTTCGCCCCGAACCCGGCCTGGCTGATCGTGGCGCGCGCCTTCATGGGCGCGGGCAGTGCGCTGCTGATGCCCGCGACGCTGTCCGTCATCGTGCGGAGCACCCCGGAGGAGAAGCGCACCCGGGCGATCGCGATCTGGAGCTCGTCCAGCGGTCTGGGCGTGGCCGTCGGCCCGGTCGTGGGCGGGGCGCTGCTCAGCCACTTCTGGTGGGGTTCGGTGTTCCTGGTCAATGTGCCGATCGTCGCCCTGTGCCTGGCCGGGGTGGCGGCCGTCGTACCCGGACTGGACGGTGCGCGCGGGCGGAAGCTCGACCTGCCGGGGCTGGCCCTGTCGGTGCTCGGGCTGGGCGGCATGGTCTACGGGATCATCGAGCTCGGCAGCGGACGGGCCTGGTACGGGCCGCACGTCCTGCTCCCGCTCCTGCTGGGCGGCGCACTGCTCGCCGCCTTCGTGGCCGGTCAGCGCAGGTCGCCCGCCCCCAGCCTGGACCTGCGGCTCTTCCGGCAGCCCGGGTTCACGGCCGGGAGTGTGGTGCTGCTGCTCTCGTTCATGGCACTGGCCGGGCACCTGTTCTACGCGGCCTTCTATCTCCAGGGACCCCGTGGGCTGTCCCCCGCCGACGCCGGAACAGTGATGATCGCCGCCGCGGTCGGCATCGTCCTGGGCAGTCAGGCTTCTCCGGCGATGAGCCGGCTTCTGTCGGCCCGGTGGACGGTCGCGGCCGGAATTCTGGCCACCGCGGCCACATACGTCGGCTATCTGTGGTTCGACGACGCGACAAGCATCGTGGTCATCGCCGCACTGCTGTGGATCCAGGGCTTCGGCATGGGCCTGGTCGGCACACCGGTCACGGCCGTGATGATGAGCGGGGTGCCGCAGCATCTCGCGGGCGCCGGATCGGCCGTCAACAGTGTCACCCGGCAGGTGGGCGGGACGCTCGGGGTGGCGGTGATCGGCTCGATCCTCTCCGGGGTGTACCGGGAGCGGATGGCGGACGCCGCGCTGCCCGGCGGTTCGCGGGATCTGCCGCCCGGCGCCGAGGAACAGGCCAGGACCTCGGCGGAGGCGGCACGCGCGCTGGCCGGTTCGCTACGCCTGCCGGAACTGGCCGCCACGGCCGACCGCGCCTTCCTCGACGCCATGTACGCGGCCACGCTCTGGACCGCCGTACTGGCCTTGGCCGGGTTCGCCGTGTGTGCGGTGGGCCTGCGTGCACGGGGAACACGACCGGAGCACTCCCGGGAAGGGCAGGGAGAACCGGAAGGGCCGGACGAACGTCGAGAGGCGCGGGACGGCCACGTGGAAACCGCGTAGCTCGCGGAAGACGTGAGACAGGTAAGGCGTGCGACACGTAGGACATGGAAGAGCAGAGGAACAGGAGGGGGCAGGCACGATGGCGCAGGCGACGGCCCGTTCGGTGTTCGTGACCGGAGGGAACAGGGGGATCGGGCTGGCCATTGCCCGCCGCTTCGCGGCGGCGGGGGACCGGGTCGCGGTGACCTATCGAGGTGAGGAGCCGCCCGGCTCCGAGGGCTTTCTCGCCGTACGGTGCGATGTGACCGACAGCCAGCAGGTGGACCAGGCCTTCAAGGAGGCCGAGTCGGCCCACGGCCCGGTCACCGTCCTGATCGCCAACGCGGGCACCGTCCACGACCGTCTGCTGGTGCGGATGAGCGAGGCGGACTTCACCTCCGTGATCGACACCAACCTCACCGGGGCCTTCCGGGTCGCGCAGCGCGCGGTGCGCGGGATGCTCCGGGAAGGCCACGGCCGGATCGTGCTCATCTCCTCCACGTCGGCGCTGCACGGTGCCCCCGGGCAGACCAACTACGCGGCGGCCAAGGCGGGTCTGGTCGGTTTCGCACGGTCACTGACCCGCGAGCTCGGCCCTCGGGACATCACCTGCAATGTGGTCGCGCCCGGCCTGACGGAGACGGACATGAGCCGCGGGCTGACAGCGGAGCAGCGCCGGGACCTCCTGCGGCAGACCCCGGCCGGCCGCCCGGCCCGGCCCGAGGAGGTCGCCGACGCGGTGGCGTTCCTGGTCGGCGCCGGTTATGTGCGCGGTGCCGTGATCCCGGTCGACGGAGGCGCCGGGCTGGGGCACTGAGGCCTTGCCTGTAGGGGTGCTACGCGCAGGACGGGCACAGCCCGCGGTAGGTGACCGTGACCTCGGACACGGTGAAGCCGAACCGTTCCTCCGCCGGGAGGTCGGCCAGCGGGTTGCCGGCCGGGTGGACATCGCGGACGGTGCCGCAGTTGGAGCACACCAGGTGCTGGTGCGGGTGGTGCGCGTTGGGGTCGTAGCGCTTGGCGCGGCCGTCGGTGGAGACCTCTATGACCTCGCCGAGGGAGACCAGCTCACCCAGGGTGTTGTAGACGGTCGCCCGGGAGATCTCGGGCAGCCGCTGTGCCGCACGGGCGTGCACGTCGTCGGCCGTGAGATGTACGTGGTCGCCGTCGAGGACCTCCGCAACGACGCGCCGCTGGGAGGTCATTCGCCAGCCACGCCCTCGCAGTCGCTCCAGCAGGTCACTCATGTCGGTTCACCTATTCAGGTTCGGTGGATACCCGAAGTTTATCAGTGGACGTCCGGGTTCCGATTGGATATGGGTTTGGCGCCCTTCTTGACTTGGACTCTGTCCATTGTAGGATCGGTTCCGGCAATAGCCAAGGGAGCAGGAAGACACAAGCACGGCAGGAGACAGAGACGTGACGCCGTCGAGGCAATCGCCTCCGGGGGATACGCGATCGCAAGGCCACCTCCCCGTTCACGCCGTGCGCGAGGCCCTGGCCGGCGAGGCCACGGGCCTGACCGCGTCCGACGCCGAAAGCTTCTCGACCGACGAGGCCGAGGTCATCCACCGGGTCCCGCGCCGTCCAGGACGGCCCCGGTCGTTCCACCGCCCGTATTTCCTGAGCACCGTGATCCACCTAGTCCGGAAGGGTTCCCATGTCTGAGAACCATGAAGCAATCGTCACAGACGCGAAGACGGAAGCCGGAGGTGGCTGCCCGGTCGCACACGGGCGCGCCCCCCACCCGACCCAGGGCGGCGGAAACCGCCAGTGGTGGCCGGAGCGGCTCAACCTGAAGATCCTCGCCAAGAACCCCGCCGTGGCGAACCCCCTCGGCGAGGAGTTCGACTATGCCGACGCGTTCAAGTCCCTCGACCTTGCGGCAGTGAAGCGGGACATCGCCGAGGTGCTGACGGACTCCAAGGACTGGTGGCCGGCCGACTTCGGTCACTACGGCCCGTTCATGATCCGGATGGCGTGGCACAGCGCGGGCACCTACCGGATCAGCGACGGCCGCGGCGGCGCCGGCGCCGGACAGCAGCGCTTCGCCCCCCTCAACAGCTGGCCGGACAACGGCAACCTCGACAAGGCCCGCCGCCTGCTGTGGCCGGTCAAGAAGAAGTACGGCCAGAGCCTCTCGTGGGCCGACCTCATGATCCTCGCCGGCAACGTCGCCCTGGAGTCGATGGGCTTCAAGACCTTCGGCTTCGCCGGCGGCCGTGAGGACGTCTGGGAGTCCGAGGAGGACGTCTACTGGGGCCCCGAGACCACCTGGCTCGGCGACGAGCGCTACACCGGCGACCGTGAGCTGGAGAACCCCCTCGGTGCGGTGCAGATGGGCCTCATCTACGTCAACCCGGAAGGCCCGAACGGCAACCCGGACCCGATCGCCGCGGCCCGCGACATCCGTGAGACCTTCCGCCGGATGGCGATGAACGACGAGGAGACCGTCGCCCTGATCGCGGGCGGCCACACCTTCGGCAAGACCCACGGCGCGGGCCCGGCGGACCACGTCGGCCCCGACCCCGAGGCCGCCTCGATCGAGGAGCAGGGCTTCGGCTGGAAGAGCACGTACGGCACCGGCAAGGGCGGCGACGCGATCACCAGTGGCCTCGAGGTCACCTGGACCAGCACGCCGACGCAGTGGGGCCACGAGTTCTTCAAGAACCTGTTCGGCTACGAGTGGGAGCTGACGCAGAGCCCTGCCGGCGCAAACCAGTGGGTCGCGAAGGACGGTGCCGGGGCGGGCACCATCCCCGACGCCCACGACGCGTCGAAGAGCAAGCCCCCGATGATGCTCACGACCGACCTCTCGCTCCGGTTCGACCCGGCCTACGAGCAGATCTCGCGTCGCTTCCTCGAGAACCCCGACGAGTTCGCCGACGCCTTCGCCCGCGCGTGGTTCAAGCTGACCCACCGCGACATGGGCCCGGTCGTGCGCTACCTCGGATCCGAGGTCCCGTCCGAGACGCTGCTGTGGCAGGACCCGCTGCCCGAGGTGACGCACGAGCTCGTCGACGCCGAGGACATCGCCTCCCTCAAGAGCCAGATCCTCGCCTCGGACCTGTCCGTGTCCCAGCTCGTGTCCACCGCGTGGGCGTCGGCCTCGTCCTTCCGCGGCAGCGACAAGCGCGGCGGTGCCAACGGTGCCCGTATCCGCCTCGAGCCGCAGAGCGGCTGGGAGGTCAACGAGCCCGACCAGCTGGCGACGGTGCTGCGCACGCTGGAGGGCATCCAGCAGTCCTTCAACGCGCAGGCCGGCGGCAAGCAGGTCTCGCTCGCCGACGTGATCGTGCTCGCCGGTGCCGCGGCCGTCGAGCAGGCCGCGAAGGACGCCGGCTTCGACGTCGAGGTCCCCTTCACGCCGGGCCGTGTGGACGCCGCGCAGGACCAGACGGACGTGGAGTCGTTCGCCGCGCTCGAGCCGACCGCCGACGGATTCCGCAACTACCTCGGCAAGGGCAACCGCCTGCCGGCCGAGTACCTGCTGCTCGACAAGGCGAACCTGCTGACGCTGAGCGCCCCCGAGCTGACCGTCCTCGTCGGTGGCCTCCGCGTCCTGGGCGCGAACTACCAGCAGTCGAAGCTCGGCGTCCTCACCACGACCCCCGGGGTGCTGACCAACGACTTCTTCGTCAACCTGCTCGACCTGGGCACGACGTGGAAGGCGACGTCCGAGGACCAGAACACGTTCGAGGGCCGCGACGACGCCACCGGCGACGTCAAGTGGACCGGCACGCGTGCGGACCTCGTCTTCGGCTCGAACTCCGAGCTGCGCGCGCTCGCGGAGGTCTACGCGAGCGATGACGCGAAGGAGAAGTTCGTGAACGACTTCGTCGCGGCGTGGGTCAAGGTGTCGAACCTCGACCGGTTCGACCTCGTCTGATCACGTGGTCTGATCGCACGCTCCGATCACGCGATCTGATCACACGAGTGGGGCCCGGGACGCGAAGTCCCGGGCCCCACTCAGTTCTTCAGGAACTCAGTTCTGGGGGAACTCAGTTCCTGAACTTCACGGCGTTCGGGATCAGGACGAAGTCAGAACCCCGGCGCCCGTCGTGTTCGGCAGCTCCGTCGCCAGGCTCTTCGCGGAGGTCTGGAGGCCGGCGGTGAGCGTCGGCTTCCAGTTCACCGTCGTCTTCAGCTTCTTCGAGTTCGCGGAGTTGTACGCGGCGACGATGTCCGTCGCCTTGTCGTTGACGAGGTTGCCGCCGCCCGCGACCGAACCCGTGCCGTCGCCGCTCAGCAGCTGCGCGACCTTCGCACCGGCCGGCAGCTTCCAGGAGTTGTGCTCGGCGACCACCTGGGCCTTGGCGCGCGAGTCCAGGCTGTACTTGAGCGCGTACCCGTTGAGGGTCGTCGTGTCGTAGTAGTTGTTGTAGAGGTGGATCTGGCCGATCCGGGCCAGCGGGGCGCGCTGGGTGATGCCCTTCCACACGTTGTGGTGGATGGAGACGCGCAGCTTGCCGACGCTGTCGGTGTCGCTGCTGCCGATCAGCATCGTCTTGTCGTGGTTGGTGAACTGGTTGCGCTCGACGGTCACCAGGTCGGAGCCGTTGGTGATGTCGAGGGCGCCGTCGTGGATCTGGTACTTGCGGCCTAAGTACGACTTCTCCGCGCTGTCGAAGAACGGCGCGTCGGTGAAGGTGTTGTGGTCGGCCCAGACGTTGGTCACCCCGCGCAGGGTGACGGAGTCGTAGTTCGAGTTCCACTCGCCCTTCGAGCCGTCCGTCGGGTCCCACTGCGGGAAGCAGTCCTCGGTGGCGGAGAAGGTGAGGTTGCGGATGATGACGTTCTTCACGTCCTGCACCTGCAGACTGCCGCCCTTGATCCCGGCTTTGGTGCCCGGGACGCCCACGATGCTGGTGTTGGACGGCACCTTGAAGACGATGTTCTTCTTCTGCTTGTTCGCGGCGGCTTCCCGGGCCTTCTCCTGCGTGCCCGAGGGCTCCTTCTTGCCCCAGGTGGCCGGGTCGTACGCCTTGAGGTAGGCGGACAGCGAGTAACCCGTGCCGGAGGCGTAGTCGGCGCAGGTCGTCTTCTTGCCCGCGTCGTTGGTGTTGACGTCGATCGTGCCCTTGATCTTGACGATCTTCGGGGTGGAGTCGGTGCCGGAGCCCAGCGCCTTCGCCAGCTGGGCGCGGGTGCTGACCGTGTAGACGTGCGCGGAGTCCGCCTTCGAGCCGCCCGTCGTACCGGAGCCGGAGGCCGCCCAGCCGTCCTTGGCGGGCAGGGCCTGACGTGACAGGTCGACGGCCGCGTTCGCGTTCATGACGAAGGGGACGGCGCCGAGGCCCGCGGCCGCCACAGCGGCGGTGGAGACCAGGATGGTGCGCCGCCGGCGGAGGGACCGACGGTGGGTGACGGTTGCCACGGATGAGTCCTTACGGGTTCGGGTGCACCTGATGCGGAAGGTGCACGTGGTTCACGAAAGCCCGGTCCGGACCGGGCTTCCGACTCATCTGTGGTCACGGAGATCGGAAAGGTTGCCGCCA
Organism: Streptomyces montanus; assembly: GCF_005786655.1. Lineage (NCBI taxonomy): Bacteria > Bacillati > Actinomycetota > Actinomycetes > Kitasatosporales > Streptomycetaceae > Streptomyces > Streptomyces montanus. The sequence continues at coordinate 71,170 of NZ_VBZC01000044.1, read as the reverse complement.
ACTTGGGGGAGGTGAGCGGGGGTTGGCCGGCCGCGCTCAAGCGCTGGGTGGCAGGCGGGGGCGCCGCGACACGGTTGCCCGGCCGCGGCGCCCGCACTGTTCAGCAGACGGTCAGTAGAGCTTGTTGACGGCCGTGACGGTGAAGGACGCCTTCCTCGATGCCCACGGCACAGCCCCCGCCCCGCATCGGACCGACTACTACCTACGCCTGTGGAACGTGATCTGAGGCAGGGCCGACCGTCCGAGCGCCAGACCCCGCCTCACCGCGTCCGGACGAGAGCCCTCAGGTCCCGCGCTCGGCCGGAGTCCCGCGCTCGGTCCGTGTCCGGGAGGGAGGGGCCCGGGTCCAGGCCGAGGGCGGTACGGGCGGTACGGACGTGGTGGTGGCCCTCGATGGCGGTCCGCTTCACCAGCGCGTACTCGGCGGCGGTGCGGGCGGTGGCCAGTTGCTCCCTGGCGGTGCGCAGGCGTTCGGAGGCCTGCGACAGTGCCTGCGTCGCGGCCTTGTCGGCCGCCGCCCGCCTGCGCAGATCGAGGGCGGACAGGCTTCCGCCGAGCCGCACCACCCAGCGGTTGGCGTCGGCCTCCGCGTCCAGGTCGGACAGGCCATGCGCGTGCGCCTGGCACGACCGCCTCTGCGCGACGACCGCGACCACCGCTCCGACGATCAGCAGCAGGGCGAGCAGCACGGTGACTCCCATGACCTCCTGGCCTCCTCCGGCGTTTGCTGTGCTGGGTCCTGCGGGATGTCCTTACCCCGCACGTCCCATCACACGCCCTGCCGCTGTGCGCATCCGACGAGGATCCTGTGTGTCAGCTGATGGCTTCCCCAGCGAGTCTCAGCGGGTCTTCTCAGCGGGTCTCGCCGGTCGCCACCTGGCCCTTTTCCACTGCGGGGTCGGCGGAGCCAGAACCGGAACCGGCGCCCGGGTCCACCTTCGCGGCGCCCCCGCTCCTTCGGATCAGGGCCACCCCGAGCACCGCCAGCAAGGACGCCGCCGAGAGCGTGTACAGGCCGCCGTGCGTGGTGCCGGTCGTGTCCTTGAGGTAGCCGAAGAGCGTGGGGGAGACGAAGCCGCCCAGGTTTCCGATGGAGTTGACCACGGCCAGACCCGGCGCGGCGATCTTGAGGTCGAGACCGGACTGCGCCATCGGCCAGAACAGGGTGGCCGCGCACTTCCCGCCGACCGCGGCGAGCGTGATGGCGGCGAGCCCGAACCAGGGGGATCCCAGGGTGGCGAGGAAGGTGCCGATGGCGGACAGGACCAGGGCGAGCGCGAGATAGGGGCGGCGGTCCCGGGCGCGGTCCGTGAAGTGGCTCATCGAGTACATGGCGATCACCGCGCAGATCCACGGGATCGCCGACAGCAGTCCCACCTCGAACGACGACAGCCCGCCGATCTCCTCGACGAGACTCGGCAGCCAGAAGGTGATCGCGTACCCGGTGAGGGCCATCGCGAAGAAGACGGTGGTCAGCAGGGCGACCTGGGGGTGCAGCAGCAGCTTGAACCGCGACACCTTGGGGGCCCGGCTGCGGGCCTCCTCGTCACGGGCCACCGCCGAGCTCAGCGCGTCCTTCTCCTCCCGTGTGAGCCAGCGGGCGTCCTCGATGCGGGAGACGAGGAAGAAGCCGGCGACGAAACCGACGGCGATCGAGAAGGCCCCTTCCAGCGCGAACATCCAGCGCCAGCCGGCGAATCCGCCCGCGCCGTGCAGTTCGAGGAGCGCCCCGGTGATCGGTCCGGTCACGATGTACGCCGTCGCCGAGCCGCCGAGGAAGATCGCGCTCGCCCGGCCCCGGCTGGAGTCGGGCAGCCACTGGGTGAAGTAGAGAAGCACTCCGGGGAAGAAGCCGGCCTCCGCGACGCCGAGGAGGAAGCGCAGGACGTAGAACATCATGACGTTCTGGATGAAGCACATCGCCACGATCACCAGACCCCAGGTGATCATGATCCGGGTCAGCCAGACCCGGGCGCCGAACCGCTCCAGGAGCATGTTGCTCGGCACCTCGAACAGGGCGTACCCAATGAAGAACAGGCCCGCGCCGAGACCGTAGGCGGTGGCGCTCACCCCGACGTCGGCCCGCAGTTCGTCCTGGACGAAGCCCACGTTCGTCCGGTCCATCTGGTTGATCAGCAGCATCAGAACCAGGATCGGGAGCATGCGGCGCAGGAATTTGCTCACCGCACGCCGCTCGGCGTCGGGCACCACGACTTCTGACATCGTTGTCTCCCCTCGGTCGTGCACATACGTGAACAGCAATCACGTACGCGGGAACCTGGGGAACCTTACGGAGGCACATCTTCCGGGTCAATGGGTCGGCCAAGTAATCATGTATGTGAACGGACGGGGGTGAACGCACACGCCAAACGGGCCCGGGAGTCGCCACCTTCCCGGGCCCGTCCGCGTACGACCGCCGTCAATCGGTCGGCCGTACGGCTGTCAGCTCGCCGAAGCCGACGCCGAAGCCCCCGGCTGCACCGCGTCATCGGTGCCCTCGTGGGTCGCCCCGGGGTCCACGCCGACCGTGATGGAGCCGACGACGCCCTTGGCGATGTTCTTCTTCTGGTACTTGAGCTTGAGCAGGCCGCCGGTCGTGCCGCTCTGGTCGTAGATCGTGTCCTCGGTGAGCGTCGTGCGCTCCGTCGTCGACGTCGAGTACGGCTCGACCTCGGCAGAGGCGAGCACCGACTCCTCGTCGAAGAAGAACTGGCCGGTGTGGCAGGTGTTGCCGCCCTCGTAACCGGCGTCGGTCCATTTGCCGTTGACGTGCACCTTGGTGTGGATGTGGACACAACGGCCCCGGTACCAGCCCGGGAAGATCGTCTTGAAGGTGACGAAGCCGCTCTTGTCCGTCTTCCAGGTGCCGCGCAGGTAGCGCTTGTCGTCGGTGGGCTCCTCGTGCCCACCGCCACCACCACCCGGCCCGCCGGTCGGGGGCTCGCCCGTCGGCGTACCCGAGGGCGCGTTGGTCGGAGTACCCGAGGGCGCGTCGGTCGGGGCGCCGCCACCGCCGCCGCTGGAGAGGTCCTCGTAGCCGGAGTAGAGGCCCAGCGCGTCGCAGTGCCAGATGTCGACGGCCGCGTTACGGACCGGCTTGCAGGTCTCGGAGTCGATCACCTTGATGCGGAGGGTCATCGGGATGCCCTCCCTGTCCTCGGTGATGTCGCGGCGGATCTTGTCAGCGTCGATGTAGTACGGCCCCTCGGTCGTCTCCGAGGTGAGCTTGTAGCACGTCTCCGAAGCACCGGAGGAGGTGGACGAGCCCGCGGTGGTGCCGCTCTTGCCCGTCTCGCCGGCGAAGGCGTTCACCGCGATGCCGCCGCCGACACCGACGGCCGCCACCGCCGCGCCACCCGCCACGACGACGTTGCGCCGCGTCATGTTCCTTTTGTGCTTCGGTCCTTGAGTCTCGGTCCCAGTCATGAGCCGAGACCCTAGGGAGGGCACCTGTCAGGAACATGGGTACGGACTGTGGGTTTCCATGCATCCCTGTGAGCACACGAAAAGTGGCTCGGAACCGGCGTCGGTTCCGAGCCACCTCGTGAATCAGGAGCTGATTCGACTACTTCTTCGACTACTTCGGCTGCGGCTTCCGTACCGAAATGTTCAGCTCGCGCAGACGGGCCTCGTCCAGCTCCGTCGGTGCACCCATCATCAGGTCCTGGGCGTTGCCGTTGAGCGGGAAGGCGATCGTCTCGCGGAGGTTCGGCTCGTCCGCGAGCAGCATGACGATGCGGTCGACTCCCGGCGCGATGCCACCGTGCGGAGGGGCGCCGAAGCGAAGCGCGCGGAGCATGCCCGCGAACTCGCGCTCGACCGTCTCCTCGTCGTAGCCCGCGATACCGAAGGCCTTGAGCATGATGTCGGGCTCGTGGTTCCGGATGGCACCGGAGGACAGCTCGACGCCGTTGCAGACGATGTCGTACTGCCAGGCCAGGATGTCCAGCGGGTCCTGGGTCTCCAGGGCCTCCATGCCGCCCTGCGGCATCGAGAAGGGGTTGTGCGAGAAGTCGGTCTTCCCCGTCTCCTCGTCCTTCTCGAACATCGGGAAGTCGACGATCCAGCAGAAGCGGAAGACGTCCTCCTCGAAGTGGCCGGCCCGCCGTGCGGCCTCCACCCGGACCGCGCCCATGATCTTCGAGACCTCGTCGAACTCGCCCGCGCCGAAGAACACCGCGTGGCCGGCCGACAGGGACAGGCGCTTGGTCAGCTCCGCGACGTTCTCTTCCGTGAGGAACTTCGCGATCGGGCCCGTCAGCGAGCCGTCCTCGGCCACTCGCACCCACGCCAGGCCCTTGGCGCCCTGCGAGACCGCGAAGTCCCCGAGCTGGTCGAAGAACTTCCGGGGCTGCGAGGACACGTCCGGTACCGGCAGCGCCCGTACGTGCTTGCCCGCGAAGGCCTTGAACTCCGAGTCCTCGAAGATGTCGGTGATGTCGACGAGCTCCAACTGGGCCCGCAGGTCCGGCTTGTCGGAGCCGTACTTCAGCATCGCCTCGCGGAACGGGATGCGCGGGAAGGGGGACGTCACATGGCGGCCGCCCCCGAACTCCTCGAAGAGCTCGGTCATGAGCTGCTCGATGGGCCGGAAGACGTCCTCCTGCTCCACGAAGCTCATCTCGACGTCGAGCTGGTAGAACTCGCCCGGCGAGCGGTCCGCGCGCGCGTCCTCGTCGCGGAAGCACGGCGCGATCTGGAAGTAGCGGTCGAAGCCCGAGACCATCAGCAGCTGCTTGAACATCTGCGGCGCCTGGGGGAGGGCGTAGAACTTGCCCGGGTTCAGGCGGGAGGGGACCACGAAGTCGCGGGCGCCCTCGGGGGACGTTGCGGTCAGGATCGGGGTCGCCATCTCGTTGAAGCCCATCGCCGCCATCTTGTGACGGATCGAGGAGATCACCGCCGTACGCAGCATGATGTTGCGGTGCATGCGCTCGCGGCGCAGGTCCAGGAAGCGGTACTCCAGGCGCCGCTCCTCGTTCACACCGTCCTCGGTGTTGATCGTGAAAGGCAGCGGGGCGGCCGCGCCGAGCAGCTCGACCTCGCTCACCTCGACCTCGATCTCGCCGGTCGGCAGCTCGGAGTTGATGTTCTCGGCGCCGCGCGAGACGACCTTGCCGTCGACGCGGACCGTCGACTCCTTGGAGAGCTTGTCCAGGGCTTCGTACGCGGCCGTGCCGGGACGGGCGACGAGCTGCGTGATGCCGTAGTGGTCGCGCAGATCGATGAAGAGGATGCCGCCCAGGTCTCGGCGATTGTGCAGCCAGCCGCTCAGCCGGACGTCGCTGCCGACGTCAGAGGCGCGGAGCTCGCCGCAGGTGTGGGACCTGTACCGATGCATCGTCGTTCATCCAGTCTTCGCGGATCGGGGTCTGTTTCACGTGAAACTCTCCCAAGCGTACCGGCCGCCCCAAGATCGCTGTTCGCAATAGTTCCGGCGACGGTTCCGCACGGTCACACAGGGTCCCGCCCCGTCCCACACGGGCCTCAATGGTCGCAGGCACGTAACGCCCTCCCGTCTCAGTGGCACCCTCCGTTGACCTCTCCATAGAGTGGGGCAATGCGCACCGAAGATCCCCTTCCCTCGGTGGGGGATGTCCTGGCCGCTCTCGCGACCGGCATGTGGCGTTTCGACGACGCCGCGGGGAAGGTCAGTCTCGATGCCGAGGCCGCCCGGCTCCTCGGCCTGCCCGCGGAGCCGGTGACCCTGACGGAGGCGGGCGTACGCTCCCGTTTCCATCCGGTCGACTGGAACGAGATCGACGGCATCGTGCAGCTCGCCGTCGCCGAGGGCACCCTCGCCGAGGCCCGGCTGCGGATCATGGACGAGCAGGGGCGGGTGATCCGTACCGTCCGCAGCCGCTCCAAACCGATCGTCGACGCGGTCACCGGCACCTTCGAGCTGGTCGGCACCCTGCAGGAGGTCACGGAGCCGCCGCCGGGCGCCGCCGCCCGTACGCCCGTCACGGGCGACTGGCGCCGCTCGCGCGAGGCGTTCCTGCTGGACGCAGGGCGCGCTCTGGCCGAGGCACGGTCCACCGAGGAGGTGCTGCGGGTCGCGGCCGGCCTGTCCATGCCCGGTTTCTCGCCGGACGGCCTGGCCGTCTTCGGCGTGCAGGGCGACCGGCTGACACTGATCGGACACCACGGGCACGGGCCCGGCGACGAGGCACCGTTCTCCGCGATGTCCCTGGACACGGACTACCCGGCCGCGGAGGTCGTCCGCACCGGCCGTGCCGTCTACCTCTCCTCGCCGAGCGACTACCGGAAGCGCTATCCCACCGCCTGGCCGCTCGCCCAGGGTTTCGGACGGCACTCCTGGGCCTTCCTGCCACTCGTCGTCGCGGGGCACACGATAGGCGCGTGGATGGCGGCCTTCTCGTACCCCGTCTCCTTCACCCCGGACGAGCGCTCCGTCCTCACCACGGTGGCGCGCATGCTGGCGCAGGCCCTCTCGCGCGCCGGGGTCGCCGAGTCCGAACGCGAGCTGACCGACGGCCTCCAGCGCTCGATGCTGCCCACCCTCGGGCCGCAGATCCCGGGCATGAGCGTGGCCGCCCGGTACGTGCCCACCGGCGGCGGCCTCCAGGTCGGCGGCGACTGGTACGACATGATCCCGCTCCCGACCGGCCGGTTCGCCCTCGTCATCGGCGACGTCCAGGGCCACGACGTACGCGCCGCCGGTCTCATGGGCCAGCTGCGCATAGCGCTGCGGGCGTACGCCTCCGAAGGGCACCGGCCGGACGCCGTGCTGTCGCGCGCCTCACGGTTCCTGTACGGGATCACATACGACGAGGAGATCACGGACCTGCGCTTCGCGACCTGCCTGTATGTGGAGGTCGACCCGACGACCGGCATCCTCGACATCGCCCGCGCCGGGCATCCCGACCCGGCGATCCGCATGGCCGACGGCACGGTGCTGACCCGGCCCACCGCGGGCGGGCTGCCGCTGGGCATCGACCCGGACGCCGACTATCCGACCACGCGGCTCGCCCTCGAAGTCGGCGAGACCATGCTGATCTGCACGGACGGGCTCATCGAGACCGGCGGACACGACCTCGACACCGGATGGCAGCGGATCCGCAAGATCCTGGAGGGGCACGAAGGCGACCTGGAGAAACTCGCCGACACGCTGGTCCAGGCCGTGCACGGGCCCTCCTCGCACCACACGACCGGGCCGCTGGCGGACCGCCGCGAGGACGACATAGCGGTGCTGCTGCTGTGCCGGCAGGGCGAGGGCTGCGGCTGCGACGACACCATGACGCCCCGGCCTGCGGTACGCCGCACCGTGCTGACCGTCGCTCAGGCCGAGCCGGAGCGGGTCGCGGGCGCCCGCCACCAGCTGCGCGAGCTGCTGCACGACTGGCCCTCCGAGGACCAGGTCGACTCGGCGGTGCTCCTGCTGTCGGAGATGGTCACGAACGTACTCGTGCACACCGACGCCGACGCGCTGCTCGTCGCCGAGATGACCGGCGACCGCGGTTCCCGTCGGATTCGGGTCGAGGTCACCGACGGCAGCGACGACCTGCCCCACAAGCGACATCCCGGCGAACTGGCGTCCTCCGGGCGTGGGTTGGTGCTCATGGAGGTGCTCGCGGACGCCTGGGGGGTGGATCCGCGAGGGGAGGGGAAGAGCATCTGGTTCGAGCTTCATGAGCCCCCGGAAGACTCCGGGGGTTCCTTCGGGGACGGGGATTCCGTGGTGTCCGGCGGGCTCGGCGGGGCGTGACGATCGCGGAGTTCCGCCACCACCCCGAACGCCGCCGCCGTCAACGGCACCGCGAACAGCATGCCGAGAACCCCGGCCACCGAGGCACCGGCCGTGATCGTCAGCATCACGACCGCCGGATGCATCCGGACCATACGGCTCTGGATCATCGGCTGCAGCACATGCCCTTCCAGCACCTGCACCGCCAGCACGACCCCCAGCGCCCACAACGCGATCACGAAGCCCCGGTCGGCGAGCGCCACCAGGATCGCCACCGCTCCGGAGAGAACCGCCCCCAGATAGGGGATGTACGCCCCGACGAACACGAGCGCGCCGAGCCCGACCGCACCCGGGACGTCCAGGACCAGCAGCCCCACGGTGATACAGATCGCGTCGATGAACGCGATGAAGGTCGTCCCACGCATGAAGCCCTCGACGGCCTGGTACGCACGCCGCGCCACCACCTCGACCGATTCGGCCGATCTCCGGGGCACGAGCGCGCGCATCACGCCGGTCGCCCGGTGCGAGTCCCGCAGGAAGAAGAAGACGAGCAGCAACGCGAGTACGGCCATGGCGATCGCCTCGCCGACGACACTGATCCCGCTGATCACGCCGGAGGCCGCCGTACCGCCGAACTTGCTCAGCAACTCCTTGGCGTTGGAGGCCAGATCGTCGAGCGAGGTGCCGGCCGCCCCGAAGTACTCGGCCACTGACTCGGCGGCCCGCTTGAGCGAGGAGATGATCTCGTCGCCGGAGTCGATCAGGGCGGCCACGACGATGTACGCGGCCCCGCCGACGACGCCGACGACCGCGGTGCACGTCAGCCCGGCCGCGACCGACCGGTTGACCTTCGCCTTCACCAGCCGCCGGTACAGCGGCCCCAGCAGCGCCGTCCCCAGCAGCGCGAGCAGCACGGGCACCACGGCCGTCCTGAACTCCGCGCACAGCCGGATGCCGACCACCACCACACCGGTGACCAGCAGCAGGACGACACACCAGGCGGCCAGCCGGCGAACGGGTTCGGGAAGGAGCCGGGCGGCTTCGGGAAGCAGGGGCTGCACCACCCCTCCACCCGACCACGCACCGGGCGGGCCGTCCTGCTGGAAGGCCCGCCCGGGTGACGGGGTGTCAGGGAGGGCAGGGGGTGTCAGAGAGGGACAGGGAGGTCAGAGGTACTGACCGTCGTCAGCGCCTCGCGCCGCTTCCGGCCGCACCTTGACCGCTACGACGTTGGCACAGTTGACCAGCACGACTCCACCGGCCGCGTCCTCACGGCCGTTCAGCTCGAAGCGCAGGGAGCTCCCCTGCTCGAGTGCCTCGCTCACTCTGGCCACAGCCGACTCCAGCGTCTCGAAGTCGCGGCTCCTGACGGCCAGCACCTCCCCGACGACGGGCTGGAACACAAGGTGCAACTCCGGGTTCTCCTGCGGCATACGCGGACCTCCGTCACCGACCTCCGTAACCAACGGCGGAAGGCCACGATGCGCGCGGAGTCCGGCGGATACAAGCACCGGAGGCAGAGGCAAACCGGGGTACCCCCCGCGTCTGCCTCTGCCTCCGCGTCTCCGCCTTCTGCCGGAAGGCCTACAGCCCGCCCTCGGTCATCCCGTGCACGGCGGGGATCGTCCCCAGCCGTCCCTTCTGGAAGTCCTCGAACGCCTGCTGAAGCTCCTCGCGGGTGTTCATCACGAAGGGCCCGTAGTGCGCCATCGGCTCACGGATCGGCTGCCCGCCCAGGAGGACGACTTCCAGGTCCGGGGTGTTGGAGTCCTGCTGCTCGTCCGCGCGGACGGTCAGCGAGGAGCCCGAACCGAAGACGGCCGTCTGCCCGGTGTGGACGGGTCGGCGTTCCGCACCGACGCTGCCGCGGCCGGCGAGGACGTACGCGAGACCGTTGAAGTCCTCGCGCCACGGCAGGGTGAGCTCGGCACCGGGCGCCACGGTCGCGTGGATCATGGTGATCGGCGTGTGTGTGATGCCCGGGCCCTGGTGGCCGTCCAGCTCACCGGCGATGACGCGCAGGAGCGCGCCGCCGTCGGGGGTGGTGAGGAGCTGCACATGGCCGCCGCGGATGTCCTGGTAGCGCGGCGTCATCATCTTGTCCTTGGCCGGCAGGTTCACCCACAGCTGGAGGCCGTGGAAGAGACCGCCCGACACGACGAGCGACTCCGGCGGGGCCTCGATGTGCAGGAGGCCCGAGCCGGCGGTCATCCACTGGGTGTCGCCGTTGGTGATGGTGCCGCCACCACCGTTGGAGTCCTGGTGGTCGAAGATCCCGTCGATGATGTACGTCACGGTCTCGAAGCCACGGTGGGGGTGCCAGGGGGTGCCCTTGGGCTCGCCCGGCGCGTACTCCACCTCGCCCATCTGGTCCATCATGATGAACGGGTCGAGGTGGCGGTAGTTGATCCCGGCGAACGCACGGCGGACCGGGAATCCCTCGCCCTCGAAGCCGCTCGGCGCGGTGCTCACCGCCAGCACGGGACGGGCCACGGCCTCGGTCGACGCGACCACGCGGGGCAGGGTCAGCGGGTTCTCGACGGTCACTGCAGGCATGTCGGTACCTCCTTGTGCTCCGAGTTTAGTTGACTATTGAACTTCCTGCCACCCGGAACAGAGAACGCCCGGAGGGAATTCCCTCCGGGCGTCGCTCGACGGCGAGGCACGTCAGCCATACATCCGGCGCATCGCGAAGTCGACCATCTGCTCGACCGCCTTCGCGTCGAAGACCATGCGGTGTTCACCCTCCATGTCGAGGACGAAGCCGTAGCCGGTGGGGAGCAGGTCGATCACCTCGGCGCCGGTGATCACGAAGTACTTCGACTCCTTGCCGGCGTACCGGCGCAGCTCCTTGAGCGAGGTGAACATCGGGATCACGGGCTGCTGGGTGTTGTGCAGCGCGAGGAAACCGGGGTTGTCGCCGCGCGGGCAGTACACCTTGGAGGTGGCGAAGACCTGCTGGAAGTCCTCGGCGGAGATCGACCCCGTCGTGAACGCGCGCACCGCGTCCGCGAGCGAGGGCGGTGACGGCTCGGGGTACAGCGGGCCGCCCTGCTGGCCGTACCCGCCGGGCATCTGCTGCTGCGGCGGGGGCTGCTGCTGGGCGTACTGCTGGCCTGGCCCCGCGGTCTGGTCGTAGCCGTACATGGGGGCAAGAGTACCGGTGGCCTCCGGCGGTTTGACCGGGGTTGCGCTGCCCGTGGGCCGGGCTCGTGGGCCGACTGCGGAGCATGGGGGCGCCTGGGGAACTGAGGGCGAGTAGGGCGCACCCCTTCAGATGGTGGCCTGAGGAACTGAGGGCGAGCGGGGCGCGCCCCTTCAGGGGCGCGGGGAACTGCGCG
>NZ_VBZC01000044.1:0-60111 GCF_005786655.1 Streptomyces montanus | reverse complement strand
CCACCCCCACCCCACCCGCATCCCCTCCCCTCCCGCCCGAGGGCGACCGCAGGTATGGGGGGTCTGGGGGCGCAGCCCCCGTTTCGGGAAGGGGCGGGGTTGGGGAAGGAAACCCGATTTGGCCGAACCGGTGGCGGGCCCCTCGGGGAGGGGCCGAATGTAGACCCTGCTCACACTTGGGCCGCTAGGGGTTGATTCTTATTACCGACGGGTAGCATCATCGGAGCTACTTGCTGGTACACGAACCAGGTCCGAGGAATCACCACCTCCCGAATCCCTTAACGGAGCCGTCGCCATGGGGCACTACAAGTCGAATCTCCGCGACATCGAGTTCAACCTCTTCGAGGTGCTCGGGCGCGACACGCTGTACGGCACCGGCCCGTTCGCGGAGATGGACGCCGAGACCGCCAAGAGCATCCTCGAAGAGCTCACCCGCCTCGCGGAGAACGAGCTCGCGGAGTCCTTCACGGACGCCGACCGCAACCCCCCGGTCTTCGACCCGGAGACCAACACCGCCCCCGTCCCGGCCTCCTTCAAGAAGAGCTACAAGGCCTTCATGGAGTCCGAGTACTGGCGGCTCGGCCTGCCCGAGGGGATCGGCGGCACGACCGCCCCACCGTCCCTGATCTGGTCGTACGCGGAGCTGATCCTGGGCGCGAACCCGGCGATCTGGATGTACTCCTCCGGCCCGGCGTTCGCCCGCATCCTCTTCGAGGAGGGCAACGAGGTCCAGAAGAAGATCGCCCAGATAGCCGTGGACAAGACCTGGGGTTCGACCATGGTGCTCACCGAGCCCGACGCGGGTTCGGACGTCGGCGCCGGTCGCACCAAGGCCGTTCAGCAGGAGGACGGCTCCTGGCACATCGAGGGCGTGAAGCGCTTCATCACCTCCGGTGAGCACGACATGGAGGAGAACATCCTCCACTACGTGCTGGCCAGGCCCGAGGGCGCCGGCCCCGGTACCAAGGGGCTCTCCCTCTTCCTCGTACCGAAGTACCTGTTCGACTTCGAGACCGGCGAGCTGGGCGAGCGCAACGGCGTCTACGCCACGAACGTCGAGCACAAGATGGGCCTCAAGGCCTCCAACACGTGCGAGATGACGTTCGGCGACCGCCACCCCGCCAAGGGCTGGCTGATCGGCGACAAGCACGAGGGCATCCGCCAGATGTTCCGCATCATCGAGTTCGCCCGGATGATGGTCGGTACGAAGGCGATCTCGACCCTGTCGACCGGCTACCTCAACGCGCTCGAGTACGCCAAGGAGCGCGTCCAGGGTCCGGACCTCGCGAACTTCATGGACAAGACCGCCCCCAAGGTCACCATCACGCACCACCCGGACGTACGCCGCTCGCTGATGACGCAGAAGGCGTACGCGGAGGGCATGCGCGCCCTGGTCCTCTACACCGCGTCGATCCAGGACGAGATCACCGTCAAGGAGGCCGCGGGCGAGGACGCCGCCGCCCTGGAGGCCCTGAACGACCTGCTCCTGCCGATCGTGAAGGGCTACGGCTCCGAGAAGGGCTACGAGCAGCTCGCCCAGTCGCTGCAGACCTTCGGCGGCTCCGGCTTCCTGCAGGAGTACCCGATCGAGCAGTACATCCGGGACGCCAAGATCGACACCCTCTACGAGGGCACGACCGCGATCCAGGGCCAGGACTTCTTCTTCCGGAAGATCGTCCGCAACCAGGGCGCGGCCCTCAACTCCCTCGCCGAGGACATCAAGAAGTTCCTGGCGGTCGACTCGGGCGGTGAGGAGCTGGCGGCCGCCCGCGAGCAGCTCGCCAAGGCCGCCGTCGAGCTGGAGGCCATCGTCGGCCTCATGCTCACCGACCTCGCCGCGACCGAGCAGGACGTCAAGAACATCTACAAGGTCGGGCTCAACACCACCCGCCTGCTGATGGCCTCGGGTGATGTCGTCGTCGGCTACCTGCTGCTGAAGGGTGCCGTCGTCGCCGCCGAGAAGCTTCCGACGGCGTCGGCCAAGGACAAGGCGTTCTACAGCGGCAAGATCGCGGCGGCGAAGTTCTTCGCGGCGAACGTCCTGCCGGGCGTCACCGGCGCGCGCAAGCTCGCCGAGGGCGTCGACCTGGACCTGATGGACCTGGACGAGGCGGCCTTCTAGGACCCTCGGCCGGCAACCGGCTCCTGTTCCTCCGGTCAGTCCACATCACTCACAGCCCCTTGCGAGGGCCCGTTCCCGATCGCCGGGAGCGGGCCCTCGTACGTCGTTAAGGTGAACCCATGAGCACACCCCCACGCTTTGATCGCGGCCACACCGACGACCTCATGTCCTTCCTGGCGACCAGCCCGTCCCCGTATCACGCGGTGGCGAACACGGCCGAGCGGCTGGAAAAAGCCGGCTTCCGCCAGGTGGCGGAGACCGACGCGTGGGACGGCACGTACGGCGGGAAGTACGTGCTGCGTGGCGGCGCGATCGTGGCGTGGTACGTGCCCGAGGGGGCCGATCCGCACACGCCCTTCCGGGTCGTCGGGGCGCACACCGACTCCCCCAACCTGCGGGTGAAGCCGCTGCCCGACAGCGGTGCGCACGGCTGGCGCCAGGTCGCGGTCGAGGTCTACGGCGGCCCGCTGCTCAACTCCTGGCTGGACCGCGACCTCGGGCTGGCCGGCCGGCTCTCGCTGCGCGACGGCACGACCCACCTGGTGAACATCGACCGCGCGCTGCTCAGAGTCCCCCAACTCGCCATCCACCTGGACCGCTCGGTCACCTCCGAGGGCCTCAAGCTCGACAAGCAGCGGCATCTCCAGCCGATCTGGGGCCTGGGCAACGACGTACGCGACGGGGACCTGATCCGTTTCCTGGAGCGGGAGTCGGGGCTGCCGGAGGGCGAGGTCACCGGCTGGGACCTGATGACGCACTCCATCGAGCCGCCGTCGTACCTGGGCCGGGACAAGGAGCTGGTCGCGGGCCCGCGCATGGACAACCTCCTGTCCGTGCACGCCGGCACGGCGGCGCTGTCGGCCGTCGCGACCTCCGGCCAGGCCCTCTCGTACATCCCGGTGCTCGCGGCGTTCGACCACGAGGAGAACGGTTCGCAGTCGGACACCGGGGCCGACGGGCCGCTGCTCGGCAGCGTGCTGGAACGTTCGGTGTTCGCGCGCGGAGGTTCCTACGAGGACAAGGCGCGCGCCTTCGCCGGCACGGTCTGCCTCTCCTCCGACACGGGGCACGCCGTCCACCCGAACTACGCCGAGCGGCACGACCCGACGCACCACCCGCGGGCCGGCGGCGGCCCCATCCTCAAGGTCAACGTCAACAACCGCTATGCCACGGACGGTTCGGGCCGCGCGGTCTTCGCCGCCGCCTGCGACAAGGCCGGCGTTCCCTTCCAGTCCTTCGTCTCCAACAACTCGATGCCCTGCGGCACCACCATCGGCCCCATCACCGCGGCCCGCCACGGCATCAAGACGGTCGACATCGGTGTGGCCATCCTCTCCATGCACAGCGCCCGCGAACTGTGCGGCGCGGACGACCCGTTCCTCCTGGCGAACGCGCTGGTGGCGTTCCTGGAGGGGTAGCGCCTCCCGCCCCGGCCCCACGGCCGTCCCTGTGTGGGGCGCGGGCCTGTCCGGGAGGCGAGGCCTCCAACTCCGCATGGCCGGCCCGGTGCCGGGTACTCGGCCCGGGTCCGCAACAGCCGTGCAGACGGACAGGACAGGGAGGCCAGACTCATGGGTCTGGGTGGATGCATCATTCTCATCGCGGCGGGAGCCATCCTCACGTTCGCGACCGACTGGGACATGAAGGGAGTCAACCTCGACCTGGTCGGGATCATTCTGATGGCCGTAGGACTGATCGGCGTCGCGACGTTCAGCAGCATCGCCAAGCGCAGGCGCGTGGTAGTGCCGCCCGCGACACCGGTGATAGACGAGGAGCGCCACCATCACCATCACGGGAGCGGGTACCGCGAGGGATACGGCGAGTAGCCAACGACCCGGGACTGAAGTCCTGAGCTTGCACAACGGGCATCACTGGCTGTGATGCTGCGTTTGCGTCCAGCCCCATCCCGCTGGCGCGGTGGTGGGGCAGGGGCCGTTGACGGCGCCCCGCGTCGCCACAACTGCCACGCGCGGGCGCGGATGTTGCGGGAGCCGTTGCGGTCTGCGTGATCAACGAATCCGCAGGACCGGCACGCGAACCAAGCTTGTGAGACCCGGTTCGCCTTGTCGATGTGCCCGCATTCGGCGCAGGTACGGGAGGTGTACGCCGGATCGACGTACACCACCGGCACACCGGCCCGGCGGGCCTTGTACGCGATGAACTGCCCCAGCTGGGCGAACGCCCAGCTCGAGTGGGTGGCCCGTTGGGGCTTCCTCAGCCGTACCCGCTCGCGGATGCCCGTCAAATCCTCCAGGGCGATTCCGCGACCGGTGCGTTCCGCCTCGGCCACCACATGCTTCGCGATCTTGTGGTTGATGTCCTTCGCTCGCCGCGCCTCCTTGCGGCGGCGCTTCTTCAGCCGACGCTTCGCCGACGGGGTGCTCTTCTTCTGCAGTTTCTGCCGCAAGCCACGCTCACGGAGCCGGATCCGGTTGAGCTCGCGTCCGGCCATGATCTCGCCGTCCGAGGTGGTGGCGATGTTCACGATGCCCAGATCGATCCCGAGGAAGTCCACCGGATCGGTGTTGAGTTCCTGCTCGGGAACCTCGCAGGTGGCGTTCAGGAACCACATGCCGTCTCGATATAGCAGGTCCGATTCGCCCTTGCGGTACAGCGCGAGCGTGGCAAGTTGTTCGGGCGCAGCGGTGAACGCCACCTGTTTCATCCGGCCGCCGGTGGTCCAGATCGACACCGTGTGCCCAGGGATCTGCCACGAGAGCATCCGGTCGTCAAAGGGCTGGGCACCCGCGGGGCGGAAGGCGACCGGCTTCCCGGCAGCCTTCCGGTAGCGGTGCGAGCTGGGCCTTCCGAAGGTTCCCGCCCTGAGGTTCGCCTTCAGCGTGGCGTACGCGTCGCTGGTCTTCTTGATCACATGCTGAGCGGCCTGCGCCCCCAGCTGCCAGCGGGACTTCACCGTGTCGTAGGTGTGCTTGCGGAGCGCGAAGTTCTTGAACTCCCTGCGCTCGAAGGCGACCTCGCTCACCCAGGTGGCGGCTTCGTTGCAGGCGCGCAGGGTCGCCTCAAGAGCCGCCGCCTGCCCGGGCGTCGGCAGCAGCTTGACCTGCACCACCAGCTTCACGGTCCCCGACCGTACAACTCCCGTACGAGACACCCCCGCACGTTCGCAGCCGTTCATCACACCGAGCGAATCCATCGCTCACGCGTTCGCTCACACCTGCGGCACTCAGCCTGGAGCCGAACCGGGAGCAGCGGGACAGCCGCCCGCTACGCGCGAGGCTCAGCCCATCGGCCTACTGGCGGCGTTTCGGACCGGAGGCCGGGGAACCGCTAAGGGCATGAAATTCCTCGTACGCGACCGGATCCTGGGCATCGGCGACGACTACTGGATCGAGGACGAGCACGGCCGCAAGGCCTTCCTCGTCGACGGCAAGGCGATGCGCCTGCGGGACACCTTCGAGCTGAAGGACCCGCAGGGGCGCGTCCTGATCGACATCCGCCAGAAGATGTTCGCCCTGCGGGAGGCGATGGTGATCGAGCGGGACGACGAGCCGCTGGCCACCGTCCGGCGCAAACGCCTGTCGCTCCTGCGCGACCACTACAAAGTGACCCTCGCCGACAGCAGCGAACTCGACGTCAGCGGCAAGATCCTCGACCGTGAGTTCGTCGTCGAGTACGACGGGGAGATGCTGGCCCACATCTCACGGCGCTGGCTGCGTCTGCGGGACACGTACGGCGTGGAGGTCGTACGGGAGGACGCGGATCCGGCGCTCCTGATCGCCGTGGCGGTGTGCGTCATTCACCTGGCGGAGAAGGAGCGGGGGGAGGACTGAGCCGTCGCTCCCGCCCGTTCGGAGCATTCGGATTCGGAGCAGGTTCAGAGCACTCAGGCTCAGAGCACTCGGTCCTTCAGCGCCGGGAACTGTTCCCGCGTCGTCGCCACCTTCGCGGGGTCGAGGTCGACGGTCAGGATCTCCTCGTCCGCGCCCGCCTCCGCGAGCACCTCGCCCCACGGATCCACCACGATCGAGTGCCCGGCCTGCGGGACGCGCGCATGCGTACCGGCGGTCCCGCAGGCGACGACGTACGACTGGTTCTCGACGGCCCGGGCCCGGGCGAGCAGCGTCCAGTGGGCGCGGCGGCGCTCGGGCCAGCCGGCCGGGACGACGAAGATCTCGGCGCCCGCGTCGACCAGCCGCCGGAACAGCTCGGGGAAGCGAAGGTCGTAGCACGTCGCGAGGCCGAGCGTGGTCGACGGCAGCCGTGCGGTGACGACTTCGGTGCCCGCGCTCATCAGCACCGCCTCGCCCTTGTCGAAGCCGAAGCGGTGGATCTTGCGATACGCGGCGGCCAGCTCACCGGAGGGTGAGAAGAGCAGCGAGGTGTTGTAGAGGCCGGCCCCCGCAGCGGAGCCCCTGTCGGATGCGGTGCGTTCGGGAATGGAGCCCGCGTGCAGCCACACGCCCGCGTCGCTCGCCGCCTTGGCCATCGCCTCGTACGTCGGCCCTTCGAGCGGCTCGGCCTCCGCCTCGAAGGACTCGTACGCGAACGCGCCCGTCGTCCACAGTTCGGGCAGGACGACAAGATCGGCACCTGCCTGCTCGCGGACCAGGGACGCCACACGCCGTCGGCGCGCTTCGACCGATTCGTCCTCGTCTACACCGATCTGGATGAGGGAGGCGCGCACACTACCACCGTCCTGGCATTCGACCCGCCGCGGACGGGCCTACGATCGTCACACGAAAGCACTGCCGGGGTGCCTTGGAGCAGCGTAACTTAGCGCTCCAAGACACCCATGCCCGCGCACGAACCGCCCGAGGGGTCCCGTGAGTCTCCATCCCAGCCTGCAAACCTCCGCCGACGCCTGGACCCACTCCGTCGAAGCGATAGCCGAGCTGGTGCAACCGCTCGTGGAGGGGGAGTGGAACCGCCCGACACCCTGCCCCTATTGGTCGGTGCGCGACATCGTCTCCCATGTCATCGGCATGGACTGCGAGATGCTGGGCGATCCGCGCCCGATCCACACGCTGCCGCGCGACCTGTACCACGTGAAGACCGAGGCCCAGCGCTACCAGGAGATTCAGGTCGACGTACGCCGCCACCACACGGGACCCGAGATGGTCTCCGAGCTGGAGTACACGATCATCCGCCGTTCCCGGCAGCTGCGGAACGAGACCCGCGCCCCCGACACGATCGTGCGCGGCCCGCGCGGCATCGAGGAGACCCTCGAATACGCCATGCGCAGGCGGGCGTTCGACATCTGGGTGCACGAACAGGATCTGCGGACCGCCCTGAACAAGCCGGGGAACCTGGACTCCCCCGGCGCGTACGTCACGCGCGACATGCTGCTGGACGTCCTGCCGAAGATCGTCGCCAAGGACGCCCAGGCCCCCGCGAATTCGGCCATCGTCATCGACGTGCACGGGCCGGTCGAGTTCCTGCGCACGGTGCGGGTGGACGCCGAGGGACGCGGGACGGTGGACGGTTCGCCGTCGCTGGGGCCGCTCGTCTCGCTCAGCACGGACTGGGAGACGTTCGTACGGCTGGCATGCGGGCGCGTGTCGACGGCGGCCGCGGCGGACCGCATCAAGACGGACGGCGACCACGAGCTGGCGGCGGCGATCCTGAGGTCGTTCGTCGTCACGCCGTAAGCCGTAAGACGTAAGCCGAAAGGCCCTTGCCCCACCGCCCTTCCCTGCCGCCGTCGGCCGTCCGTCACGCCGGTACGTGCACCGTCTCCACCCTGCTGGCCACGAGCCGTTCGCGTTCGCGGCGGGCCGCCTGGCGGCGGAGGCGGAGGATCTGGCTGAGGCCGAGTGCCTGGAGCACGAACACCGCGGAGAACGCGACACCGTAGTCGTCCCCGGTGGCGTCCAGCAGCACCCCGATCGCGAACAGCGTCGTCATCGAGGCGACAAAACCCCCCATGTTCGTGATTCCGGAGGCCGTGCCCTGACGCTCGGGCGGGTTCGCGGGGCGAGCGAAGTCGAAGCCGATCATCGAAGCGGGTCCACAGGCCCCGAGCACCGCACAGAGCACGATCAACAGCCACATCGGCGCGTGATCGGCGGGGTACGCGAGCGTGGCGCCCCAGACGACCGCCGTCGACAGCACCGTGCCGAGCGCCAGCGGAAGCCGCGCCGCGTGGTGCCGGGCGACGATCTGCCCGTACACCAGGCCGACGGTCATGTTGGAGAGCACCACCAGGGTCAGCAGCTCGCCGGCCGTCGCCCGCGAGAGCCCCTGCGCCTCGACGAGGAACGGCAGGCCCCACAGCAGCAGGAACACCATCGCCGGGAACTGCGTGGTGAAGTGCACCCACAGCCCGAGCCGTGTCCCGGGCTCCCGCCAGGACGCGACGATCTGGCGGCGCACATACGCGGCGCCCTGGTGCGGGAACGGCTCCGGCTCGTGTCCCTCGGGGTGGTCCTTCAGGAACAGCAGCATCAGGACGAGGACGACGACACCCGCGAGCGCGCTGCCCGCGAAGGCCGCTGTCCAGCCGACGCCGTGCAGCAGCCGGGCGATGACGAGCGTCGAGACGAGGTTGCCCGCCATGCCCACCAGGCCCGCGAACTGCGCGACCATCGGCCCGCGCCGGGCCGGGAACCAGCGCGTGCCCAACCGCAGCACGCTGATGAAGGTCATCGCATCACCGCATCCGAGCAGCGCGCGCGACGCCAGCGCCATCCCGTACGAGGGGGAGAACGCGAAGCCCAACTGCCCCGCCGTGAAGAGGAGCACGCCGATGGTCAGCACCTTCTTGGTGCCGAGCCGGTCGACCATCAGGCCTACGGGTATCTGCATGCCCGCGTAAACGAGGAGCTGGAGGATCGAGAAGGTCGAGAGGGCCGAGGCGCCCACGTGGAAGCGGTCGGCGGCGTCGAGTCCGGCCACCCCCAGCGATGTACGGAAGATGACGGCCACGAAGTAGACGGCGACGCCGACGGACCAGACGACGACGGCCCGGCGGCCGCCCGGCGGATCGCCCGGGAGCGACGCGGTCATCGGACGTCACCCCGCGCCAGGGCGGAGAACCAGCTGACATGCCCGTGGACCAGCGCGACGGCCGCCTCCGCGTCCCCGGAGCGCAGCGCCTCGA
This sequence comes from Streptomyces montanus, assembly GCF_005786655.1. Lineage (NCBI taxonomy): Bacteria > Bacillati > Actinomycetota > Actinomycetes > Kitasatosporales > Streptomycetaceae > Streptomyces > Streptomyces montanus. Next base: position 50,929 of record NZ_VBZC01000044.1, on the reverse strand, counting down.
GGATCTCCCGGTGCTCGGTGAGCGTCTTGGTGATCCGGTCGGGGTGGGCGTGCATCACGGCGACGCCCATCCGGAGTTGGCGGTCGCGGAGCTGGTCGTAGAGGCGGGAGAGAATCTCGTTGCCGCCGCTGCGCACGATCTCGGCGTGGAAGCAGCGGTCGGTGACGGCGGCCCCCGCCAGATCTCCGGCCGCGGCCTGCTCCTTCTGCTTCTCCAGGAGCTCGGTGAGGCGCGCGATGAGGTGCGGGGAGGCCGGCACCGCCTTGCGGATCGCGTGCTCCTCGACGAGCTGCCGGGTCTCCACGACGTCCGCGATCTCCTGTGCGGAGACGGGCAGGACGAGCGCGCCCTTCTTCGGGTAGAGCTTGATCAGCCCCTCGACCTCGAGCTTCAGCAGCGCCTCGCGTACGGGGGTGCGCGAGACCCCGACCGCCTCGGCCAGCTCGCCCTCGGTGAGCAGCGTCCCGCCCTCGTAACGGCGCTCCAGCACTCCCTGCTTGACGTGGGCGTAGACGCGCTCGGCAGCGGGGGGTTGTTTCACGTGTTCGGGTGCGGGCGCCGGAGTCGCGGGCGGAACTGAGGCCGAGGTCGGGGACGGGGACGGAGATGGAGCGGAAGCCATGCGCACACCATAGATACAACACGTACGCATGGGCACGGACCATCCAGGATGCGGACGCGTGACGCCAGACGCGTGACACCAGGAGCACCCCGCCGCGCAACAGCACATCCCTATGTGCTATCCACATGTCTCATGAGTTGGCCGCTCTCTCAAGCGGCCACCCCCCAGGGGCATTTAACGTAATCGGGGTACTCGACTTGATAACCGGCATTAAGCGCTTCCGGGTTCGCAGAGCTGCCGCAGTGGTCATCACCACCGGAGCCGTGCTCGCGACCGGGGCCCTCACCGCTGCGCCCGCGCAGGCGCTCACGAAGCCCACGATCGCCGCCAAGGGCGGCTACGTGATGAACAACGGAACCGGCAAGACCCTCTACACCAAGGCCGCGGACACGCGGCGCTCGACCGGTTCGACCACCAAGATCATGACCGCGAAGGTGGTGCTGTCCCAGCCGAACCTCAACCTGGACGCCAAGGTCACCATCCAGAAGGCGTACAGCGACTACATCGTCGACAACAACTGGGCGTCGAACGCCAAGTTGATCGTCGGCGACAAGGTCACCGTCCGCCAGCTGCTGTACGGCCTGATGCTGCCGTCCGGCTGCGACGCCGCGTACGCGCTCGCCGACAAGTTCGGCTCGGGCTCGACGCGGGCGGCGCGCGTGAAGTCGTTCATCGGCAAGATGAACAAGCAGGCCAAGGACCTCGGCCTGACGAACACCCACTTCGACTCGTTCGACGGCATCGGCAAGGGCGCCAACTACTCGACGCCGCGCGACCTGACGAAAATCGCCAGCAGCGCGATGAAGAACTCCACGTTCCGCACGATCGTCAAGACGAAGAAGTACACGGCGAAGACCACCACGAAGTCCGGCGGCACCCGGACGATGGCGCCGTGGGAGAACACGAACACGCTGCTCGGCACCTACAGCGGCGCCATAGGCGTGAAGACCGGCTCCGGTCCGGAGGCCAAGTACTGCCTGGTCTTCGCCGCGACCCGCAACGGCAAGACCGTGATCGGTACGGTCCTGGCGTCCACGTCCACGGCCCAGCGCGCGACGGACGCGAAGAAACTGATGGACTACGGCTTCAAGAAGTAGGCGTAGGTCCAAGGGAGTTGGACGGGACTGCCATCCCCGTCCAACTCCCTTTCGTTGCTCCTGTTTCGTTTCCGCTTCAGCTCTCACCCCTCGCCTGCTCCTCGAGCCCCGCCGCCCCGGACAGCAGAAGCAGGTCCAGGAGCCGCTCCAGGTCGCGCTCACCGACCTCCCGACCGGTCACCGCACCGAGTGCGAGCAGCGCGTCCTGCAGACGCTCCGTCACGAGCGACACATGCGCCCGACGATCCTGGGCCAGCCGCCGAGCCACCGCGCGCACGCGCGGTGAGGCCATGAGCCGGCGCACCGCGTCCGGCACTTCGGGCTCCGCCGCGCCCTCGCCCTCACCCTCGTCCTCGCCGCGCAGACCGATCTCCAGTCGAAAGCCGAGCGCGGCCGCCAGCTGTTGCAGTGCGGCGACCGTCGGATTGCCCCGGCCGTTCTCCAGATTCGCGATGTAGGGCACCGACAAGCCGGCGTCCACGGCCACGGACGCGATCGTCCGCCCGGCCTCCTGCCGTCGGGTTCGGAGCGTCCGCCCGAGTTCGGCCTTGTCCAACCCGACCACCCCACCAACCGCCTGAACTATCTCAACAGAACACTATTGCCGTTCGTTATTCTACAGGAATACATTGCTCGGCATGGCCACGCCCACCTCCACGCCCGCTTCCACACCCCACCCCACACCCGCGCTGAGAAACAGCAGCTTCCGCCTCCTGTGGGCCGGAAGCACCATCTCCGGGCTCGGCTCCTGGCTGCTCGTGGTCGCCCTCCCCTTCCACGTCTTCCAGCTCACCGGTTCACCGGCCGCGACAGGACTCACCCTGGCCCTGGAGGCACTGCCCGCACTGCTGATCGGCCCCTGGATCGGCGCTCTGCTCGACCGCTGGGACCTGACCCGCGCCATGTGGCTGGCCGACCTCGCGAGCGCGGCCGCCGTGGCCCTGATCCTCCTGGCCGACAGCGCGGCAGACGTCTGGCTGATCTATGTGGCCGTACTCGGCGAGAACCTGGCCACCACGGTCTTCCGGCCCGCCGCCCGTGCGCTGACACCGGCCGTCCTCGGCACCGGGCCCGAGCTCGTCGCGGCGAACTCCCTCACCGCACTCACCGGCAGCGTGCTCCGCCTGGCCGTACCTCCGCTCGGCGCCTTGCTCCTGGCGGGTCCCGGCATCACCTCGGTCCTGCTCGTCGACATCGGCAGCTATCTGATGTCGGCCGTCCTGATCACCAGGGTGGGACATCGCCGCCGCGCCACTGTGGCCGAGGCCAAAGCGCCCGAGAGTGAACGGGCCACCCTGGCCGGGGTGCGCGCCGACCTTCGCACCGGCCTCACGCACGTCATCCGGACCCCTGCCCTGCGGGGCCCGCTGGCCGCAAACGGGGTATTCCTGACCGCGAACGCGGCCCTGACCGTGCTCCTCGTCCCGTTCGTCACCGGACATCTCCATGCGCCCGGATACGCCGTCGGCTACCTGATCTCGGGGCTGGGCGCCGGTTTCGTCGCGGGCTCAGTGGTCAGCCGCCGGATCCTCGCCAGGTTCCGCACCCGGCACATACTGGGTGCGACTCAACTGGCCAACGGCGCGGCGTACTTCGCCCTGTTCAACGCACCGAACCTGCCGCTCGCCATCGCGGCCGCGGCCCTGCTCGGCCTGCCCGGCAGCATCCTGCTCATCTCGGTGGAAACCCACGTCCAACGCACCGCCCCACCCGCCATGCTCGGCCGCGTCAGCGCCCTGTTCTTCGCCGTGGACTCCCTCGCCGCCGTCGTCGGCGCGCTCTGCGCACCGGCACTGGTCGCACTCCTCGGCCTGACCCCCGCACTCAACGCCATCAGCGCACTCGCGCTCCTCGCGGTACCCGTCTCGATTTCGAGAAGGACTATCCGCCGCCCCTGACATACACACACCGGTGCCCGCACACAGGCGAATCAGCGTTCTTCGCTCGCAATCGTGAACATCGTTGCCCTGGCTGGCATATGCGGACTTCTCCGCTTTACGTTCCGCAGCGGAGGTGGTTCAGATGATCGAACCCAGTAAGCAGCCCAACGCGGCTGAGCAGCGCAATGCGATCGACGTCGGTGACTTCGTCTACGCGGCCACGGGAGCCCGGGTCCGCAGGCTGACCATGCCGGACGGTACCCACTGGTTCCCGGCGGTGGATGTGTGCAAGCACTTGGGGTACACCACCCCTCGAAAGGCGCTCCTCGACCATGTTCCAGAGGAGCATCGAGACTTTCTCGAGACAGTGACTGGAAGTCACTGTCTCAGCATTCCTGCTGGTAGAGAGTGGCGCCGAGATCTGAATCTCATCGATCTCCAGGGCCTGATCCTTCTCGTCAACGGCTGCACGAAGCCCGCCTGCGCGCCCTTCAAGCAGTGGGTCGCCGAGGTGATCGAGACCGTCCAGCGAGAGGGCTCCTACACGCTTGAGGAAGCCGAAGTGCAACCCGCGGACCCGGCCGCGCCCATCGCGTACGCCATGCCCGAGCAGGTCGCCGAGGCCATCGTCCGGCTCGAGGAGCGCAACCTTCAGGCGGATGAGCAACTCGCCGTCGCTCAGCATGAGTCGCTCGCTCTGCAGCGGGAGATGGTGGAGACCCAGCGGGAGATGCTGACGATGCAACGGGAGATGCTGGCGATGCAGCGTGAGACGCTCACCGCCCAGCAAGCCATCGCCCAGGCCATGGAACGCATCGCGAACCGGCTCGACGTCCTGGCCCTCGACCGTCCGACGCCCACCGCCGCCTTGTCCGCGCATCCGACCACGGAGTCCGTACTGGCCGACTGGCGGCAGCGGTTGTCCGTGACGGCGGACGTCTGGACGGTGGCGGTGGTGATCGCCCCGGTCCTGGTCGAGGAGGGCGAGCTGCGCCAGCCGCTCGAGTCGATCGCGGCCCGTACCGGACTCTCGGTGCACCGGGTGAACGAATGCCTGCGCCTGCTGCGCAAACACGCCTGCATCCACTCCAAGGGCGGAGCGGAGGACGGAGCACCGGTGTACGTGCTCAACCGGTCCTGACCGACACCGACACCGCGACAGCGGGAACCGGCAACAGCAACAAAGGGGGCGCCGCAATCCAAGCTTGCGGCGCCCCCTTCGCGTTGAATCTATCCGGCCGACGGCATTACGCCCAAGTAATCAGCCGTTTCGGCTGTTCCAGGATCGCCGCCACATCCGCCAGCACCTTGGAGCCCAACTCGCCGTCCACCAAGCGGTGGTCGAAGCTCAGCGCCAAGGTGGTGACCTGACGGGGCTTGACCTTGCCCTTGTGGACCCAGGGCTGGAGCTTGATGGCGCCGACCGCGAGGATCGCGGACTCGCCGGGGTTGAGGATCGGCGTACCGGTGTCGACGCCGAAGACGCCGACGTTGGTGATGGTGACCGTGCCGCCCTGCATCGCCGCCGGGGACGTCTTGCCCTCGCGGGCCGTGGCCACCAGCTCGCCGAGAGCCGCCGCCAGTTCGGGCAGGGTCTTGGTGTGGGCGTCCTTGATGTTCGGGACGATCAGGCCGCGCGGGGTGGCAGCGGCGATGCCCAGGTTCACGTAGTGCTTGACCACGATCTCCTGGTTCGCCTCGTCCCAGGACGCGTTCACCTCGGGGTTCCGTTTGATGGCCACCAGCAGCGCCTTGGCGATCAGCAGGAGCGGGTTGACCCGGAGGCCGGCGAGGTCCTTGTCCTGCTTGAGCTCCTCGACCAGCTTCATGGTGCGCGTCACGTCGAGCGTGATGAACTCGGTGACATGCGGCGCCGTGAACGCCGAACCGACCATCGCCGCCGCTGTCGCCTTGCGGACGCCCTTGACGGGGATACGGGTCTCCCGTTCGCCGTCGTACGACACCGCGGGCGCCGGGGCCGGGACGGCAGCGGGAGCTTCCACGGGCTCGGCCTCGGGTGTCGGGGGAGCCACCGCCGCGTGCACGTCCTCGCGCGTGATGATCCCGTCCGGCCCGGACGGGGTGACCGTCGCCAGGTCCACCCCGAGGTCCTTGGCGAGTTTGCGCACCGGTGGCTTCGCCAGTGGGCGGGATACCGGAGGCGTGTGCCCGTTCAGCTCGCCCTGGACCGCGGCCGTCGCCTCGGCCTGCGGGGCCGGAACTCCCTTTCGGGCACGCCGCTTCGTCGACGCCTCGGCGACGCCGTACCCGACGAGGACCGGCTTGCGGCCCTCGGGCTTGGGCGCCTCCTCCGGCGAAACCGGCGCCTGGGTCTGAGGCTGAGCCTCGGCTTCGGCGGGCGTCCCGGGCTCCGCGGCCTGAGCGGTCCCACCGCCCTCACCGCCCCCGCCGGCGCCTCCCGAGAGATCCACCGTGATGATCGCCGTGCCCACGTCGACCGTCGTCCCCTCGGGGAAGCGGAGCTCGCGCACCACCCCGTCGTACGGGATCGGCAGTTCGACGGCCGCCTTGGCGGTCTCCACCTCGCAGACCACCTGGCCGTCGGTGACCGGGTCACCGGGCTGGACGTACCACTTGAGGATCTCCGCCTCGGTCAGCCCCTCGCCCACGTCGGGCATCTTGAACTCGCGAAGGCCGGAGGCAGTCTCAGTCATAGTCGTCACGACCCTCTCCTCAGTACGCCAGCGCGCGGTCGACGGCGTCCAGCACCCGGTCAAGACCGGGCAGGTACTCCTCCTCCAGGCGCGCCGGCGGATACGGGGCGTGGTAGCCGCCCACCCTCAGCACGGGCGCCTCCAGGTGGTAGAAGCACCGCTCGGTGATCCGGGCCGCGATCTCCGCACCGGAGCCGAAGAACACCGGCGCCTCGTGCACCACCACCAGCCGGCCGGTCTTCTCCACCGAGGCCTGCACGGTGTCGAAGTCGATCGGCGAGAGCGAACGCAGATCCAGGACCTCGAGGGATCTGCCCTCCTCCTGGGCGGCGGCCGCGACATCGTGGCAGACCTTCACCATCGGCCCGTACGCGGCCAGCGTCAGATCGCTGCCCGCGCGCACCACATGAGCCTTGTGCAACGGGGCGGGGATCGCCTCGGGGTCGACCTCGGCCTTGTCCCAGTAGCGCCGCTTGGGCTCGAAGAAGATCACCGGGTCGTCGCTGTGGATGGCCTGCTGCATCATCCAGTACGCGTCCGACGCGTTCGACGGCGACACGACCTTCAGCCCGGCCACGTGCGCGAACAGTGCCTCCGGGGACTCGGAGTGGTGCTCGACCGCGCCGATGCCGCCGCCGTAGGGGATACGGATGACGACCGGAAGTTTGATCTTGCCGAGTGCCCGCGCGTGCATCTTCGCGAGCTGCGTGACGATCTGGTCGTAGGCGGGGAAGACGAAGCCGTCGAACTGGATCTCCACCACCGGGCGGTAGCCACGCAGCGCGAGCCCGATCGCGGTGCCGACGATGCCCGACTCGGCCAGCGGGGTGTCGATGACCCGGCCCTCGCCGAAGTCCTTCTGCAGCCCGTCCGTGACCCGGAAGACGCCGCCGAGCTTGCCGACGTCCTCACCCATGACCAGGACCTTGGGGTCGGCTTCGAGGGCCGTGCGCAGCGACTCGTTGATCGCCTTGGCCAGCGCCATTTTTTCTGCCGCCATCGCTACTTGCCCTCCCCTTCCTCAGCGAACGACGCCTGGTAGGCGGCGAACTGGGCCCGCTCCTCGTCGACGAGCGCGTGCCCGTCCGCGTACGCGTTCTCGAAGATGGCGAAGTGGTCCGGGTCCGGCATGGCTCGTACCACTTCGCGCACTCGCCTTCCCAACGCCTCGCTCTCGGCTTCGAGTTCCGCGAAAAAGCCCTCGTTCGTGTCAGTTTCGGACTCGAGATAAGTGCGCAGCCGCTGGATCGGGTCCTTCGCCTCCCACGCCAGCCGCTCGTCGTCGTGCCGGTAGCGGGTGGGGTCGTCAGAGGTGGTGTGGGCACCCATGCGGTACGTGTACGCCTCGACGAGCGTGGGTCCCTCGCCCCGGCGGGCCCGCTCCAGCGCCCACTTCGTGACAGCCAGGCACGCCAGTACGTCGTTGCCGTCCACCCGCACGCCCGGGAAGCCGTAGCCCTGCGCCCGCTGGTAGAGCGGAACGCGCGTCTGCTTCTCGGTGGGTTCGGAGATCGCCCACTGGTTGTTCTGGCAGAAGAACACCACGGGAGCGTTGTAGACCGCGGAGAACGTGAAGGCTTCGGCGACGTCGCCCTGGCTGGACGCGCCGTCCCCGAAGTACGCGATCACGGCCGAGTCCGCGCCGTCCTTGGCCACGCCCATCGCATAGCCGGTGGCGTGCAGGGCCTGCGAGCCGATGACGATCGTGTAGAGGTGGAAGTTGTTGCTGTTCGGGTCCCAGCCGCCGTTGTTCACGCCGCGGAACATGCCGAGGAGGTTGGTCGGGTCGACCCCGCGGCACCAGGCGACGCCGTGCTCGCGGTAGGTCGGGAAGACGTAGTCGTCCTCGCGGGTGGCCCGGCCGGAGCCGATCTGGGCGGCCTCCTGGCCGAGCAGTGAGGCCCACAGGCCCAGCTCGCCCTGGCGCTGCAGCGAGGTCGCCTCGGCGTCGAAGCGGCGGGTGAGCACCATGTCGCGGTACAGGCCGCGCAGCTCATCGGGGGTGATGTCGGCGACGTACGCCGCGTACTCGGCGTATTTGGCCTGCTTGACGCGCTTGCCCTCCGGCGTCAGCAACTGAACGAGTTCGGTGTCCTGGCCCGGTGACTTCTTGGCGCTGGTGCGCTTCGTACCGGCGCTGCGTCGCGGCTTGCGCGCGGCAGTGCTCTCCACGGTCACGTGTGCTCCTCCGTCGGTCCGGCCCCCAGGGTTGCCGGGTGGCCAGTGCGGCTCGCCTGATCCGTACCCGTGCACGGGGTGGGTGCCCTCGGCCGGGAACAGGCGTGGTGGGTGCCCCGGCGAGCGCCCCGCAGTAGGCACGTTACCCAGTGCCCCACATTTCTGGGAAACCCCTCCTGACCTGCGTTTTTGCTTGGATATCCAAGTATTTTTTACTCGGATTTCCGAACAGATCACGAAAGTCGGGAACAGTCCCAGGTCACAGCACTGGTTACAGCCTCGCAGGGGGCCGGAACACCGGCACGTTATCCCGGTCACCCCGGGAACGGGAAGGGTCGGCACGGTGACCGACACGCTCACACGAGTGTCGGCCATATACCCCACACGTTCACTTGCGCACTGTCTGTGACAAGCGCGAGGTCAAGAAGGTTGCCGTTGCCCTAACATCTGCGCGTGCCGCGCTCATCCGTACTCTCCGCCCCCTCCCCCCTGCCCCCTCTGGGCGCTCTCCTGCGGCGGTACGCCGCCGGGAGACCACTGGCCTGTGAACCCGTCGACCAGGGGCTGCTCAACCGCGGCTACCGGCTCGCCACGACCCGCGGCCGGTACTTTCTCAAGCACCACTTCGACCCCGAGACCGCCGACCCCGCCGCGATCACCCGCCAGCACCACGCCACCCAGCGCCTCGCCGATCTCGGCGTCCCCGTGGCCCCGGCCCTGACCGGCACCGACGGCCGCACGGTCGCTGTCATCGGCGGTCACGCCTACGCGCTGCACCCGTGGATCGACGGGCGCCACCGCGGCGGCGCCCAGCTGACCACGGGGCAGTGCCGGCGCCTCGGGGCGCTCCTGGGCGTCGTACACGCGTCCCTGGAGCGGGTGATGCCGTCACGGCAGTCCGAGGGGCGGGCGGAGAGCGCCGATCCCACCGACACCTTCGCGCTCATCGACGACCTGCTCGCCCGGGTACGCCGCCACCGCCCGCCGGACGCCTTCGACGAGTTGGCCCACCACCGGCTTCTGGAACGCCGTGCCCTCCTGGAGCTGCACGCCGACCGGCAGCCCTCGCAGGGCGGCTCGGTGGGCTGGGTGCACGGGGACTTCCATCCCTTCAACGTGCTCTACAAGGGGGACGCTCCCGCCGCGATCGTCGACTGGGACCGCCTCGGCGTCCAGCCGCGGGCCGAGGAGGCGGTACGCGCCGCGGTGATCTTCTTCGTACGTCCCGCGGGCACACTGGACCTGCCGAAAGTGCGGGCCTACGCGCGCGCGTACCGGCGTTCCGCGCATGCCACCCCCGCCGAACTCGCCGCCGCCGTGCACCGCGTGTGGTGGGAGCGGCTCAACGACTTCTGGATACTGCGCTGGCACTACGAGCGCGGGGACACCCGCGCCGACCCGCAGTTCCCCGCCGCTTCCGCGCTGGCGGTGTGGTGGACACGGCAGTACGGCGCGGTGTGCCGGGCGTTCGTGGGGTGACACCGCCGCCTCCGTGCATGGGCCGACAAAACAGCACGCGCGCGTGGAGCCCGTTTTCGGGCCGCACACGCGCGTGTGGTGGGTGAGTCGCGGTCAGCCTTCTTCGTCGCCCGTGTTGTTCGTCTGAGTCGGCAACGGCGGCGTCTCGCCGGTCGGTTCGTCCGTCGGCTCCTCCGTGGGCTGCGTCTCGGTGGGCTCCGAAGTCGTCGGCTGGTCCGTGGGCTGGGTCGGCTGTTGCGTCGGCTCGGAGGTGTAGCTCGGCGACGGCGTGTACGACGGCGAGTAGTCCGGGTCGTCGCCCGTGCTGGTGCCGTCGTCCGTGGCCTCGTCCGACGGCTCCTCCGAGGCGCTCTTGGTCGGCTTCGGGTCCTTCTCGGTCTGCGAGGCCGTCGGCGACTGCGTGGTACTGCTCCCACCGCCGCCGTCGTCCTTGCCCTGCAGCGCCAGCGCGACACCCGCCGCGATGGCGATCACCGCGAGAACGGCCAGGATCCACAGCTTGCCGCGGCCGCTGCCCCGGTTTCCGCTGCCGTCGAAGCCTCCGTCGTCCCCACCGCCGCGGTTCGGCAGGATCGGTGACGGGATCTGCGTGGTGCCGGAGTCGCCCGGGTGCGGCAGCGCGGTGGTGCCCGCGACGCCCATCGCCGGGGTGCTCCCGCCCTCGTGCATCTCCACGGGGCCGGTGTTCCAGGTGCCGGTGTGGCCGCCCTGGTCGTACAGCATCTGCAGCCCGTACTGGACGAGCCCGCGCATCTCCTCGGCGGTCTGGAACCGGTCGTCCGGTTCCTTCGCCAGCGAGCGCATGACCAGGCCGTCCAGCTCCGGCGGCGACGCGTCCGAGGCCTCGGAGGGCGGCACGGGGATGTCCTGAACGTGCTGGTAGACCACGGACAACGGGGTCTCGCCCGTGAACGGCGGCCGCAGCGCGAGGAGTTCGTAGAGCAGACAGCCCGTCGCGTACAGGTCGCTGCGGTGGTCGACCGCCTTGCCGAGCGCCTGCTCGGGCGACAGGTACTGCGGCGTGCCCATGACCATGCCGGTCTGGGTCATCGTCGACTGTGCGCCGTGCAGGGCGCGCGCGATGCCGAAGTCCATCACCTTCACCGCGCCGGTCTGGGTGATGATGACGTTCGCGGGCTTGATGTCGCGGTGCACGATGCCGTGCTGGTGCGAATACGCGAGTGCTTCCAGCACGCCGGAGACGATGATCAGCGCCTGCTCCGGCCCGGGGGCCTCGGCGTTGAGCAGCAGGTCGCGGATCGTACGGCCCTCGACGAGCTCCATCACGATGTACGGGACGGTCTGGTGACCGACCACGTCCTCGCCGGAGTCGTAGACCGCCACCACGGCATGGTGGTTGAGGCCCGCGACCGACTGGGCCTCGCGCGTGAAACGCGCCTTGGAGACCGGATCCTCGGCCAGATCGGATCGGAGCAGCTTGACCGCGACCGTACGTCCGAGACGGACGTCCTCGGCCGCGAACACCTCGGCCATGCCGCCCCTGCCGAGTCTGCGGGTCAATCGGTATCGGCCGTCACCGACCAGTCCGCCGTTACCCCACATGTCCGGCGCGTCTGACATACCGCCGCCAGTCGCCTCGGGGTCGGACGGGCCCTGAGCGCGCTGCTGTGCCATCAGTCCTCGCCGTCGTTTCTGCCCGCGTCCGCGCGGTGGTTGTTACGGTCTCCGTCGGGCCACGCTACAGCCTCCGCGTGAGGCACCGGTCCGAGATGGACCGGCCATGAAACCCGGAGCAGGTCTTCGGGTGCAAATTATGTGTGCCGATCGCACGTCGGCTGTAACGCTTCCGCGACGCTTCTTTCGCGTACGGTCACGGATCGGGCACCGAGCTTGACGTGTCAGTGCCCTCGGGCAGACTTGGCCGGGAATAAGTCAAAGGATCAGCGATCGCGCGAGCGCGCCAGCAGCTTTCGCCCGCGCCGATGGGGGACGCAGACACATGAGCCAGGACGGCGCACAGGGCCGATACGCAGGGCGTTCGGTCGCCGGCGGGCGCTATCAGCTGCGCGACTTGCTCGGCGAAGGCGGCATGGCGTCGGTGCATCTGGCGTACGACTCGGTGCTGGACCGACAGGTCGCGATCAAGACACTGCACACCGAGCTCGGGCGGGAGCAGGCCTTCCGCGAGCGCTTCCGCCGCGAGGCCCAGGCGGTGGCCAAGCTCACTCACACGAACATCGTCTCGGTCTTCGACACCGGCGAGGACGACCTCGAAGGCCAGACGACTCCCTACATTGTCATGGAGTACGTCGAAGGCCGTCCGCTCGGCTCGGTCCTCGACCAGGACGTCGCGCAGTACGGCGCGATGCCCGCCGACAAGGCCCTGAAGATCACCGCGGACGTGCTGGCGGCCCTGGAGATCAGCCACGAGATGGGCCTGGTCCACCGGGACATCAAGCCGGGCAACGTGATGATGACGAAGCGGAACGTCGTCAAGGTGATGGACTTCGGCATCGCCCGCGCCATGCAGTCCGGCGTCACCTCGATGACGCAGACCGGCATGGTGGTCGGCACACCGCAGTACCTCTCCCCGGAGCAGGCGCTGGGCAGGGGGGTGGACGCGCGCTCCGACCTGTACTCCGTCGGCATCATGCTCTTCCAACTGGTCACCGGGCGGCTGCCGTTCGACGCGGATTCGCCGCTCGCGATCGCCTATGCGCATGTGCAGGAGGAGCCGGTCGCGCCCTCCTCGGTCAACCGGTCGCTGCCGCCGGCGGTGGACGCGCTGGTGGCCCGTGCGCTGAAGAAGAACCCGAACGAGCGTTTCCCGAGCGCAGAGTCGATGCGCGACGAATGCCTGCGCGTGGCCCAGTCGTTCCATGCGGCCGCGCCGAGCATCGTCCCGGGCGCGCAGACGTCGAGCGGCGCCGGCGTGGGCTCCGCGGTGTTCCCGCCGATCGACCAGACGCCCCCGGGACCGTCGGGGAACGTGCAGACGCCGTACACGCCGGGTCCGTACGGCCCGCCGGCGTCCACACCGCCTCCGTCCCCGGCGTACGGCTATCCGCAGCAGGGCGGCTACCAGACGCCGCCCCAGACCGCGGCGTACTCCCCGCAGCAGGGCGTCTCGACCCCGCCGCCGTACACGATCTCCCCGCAGCCCACGACGCCCGCCTCGGGCGGCGGCCGCAAGAGCAACACGCCGGTGATCATCGGCTCGATCGTCGTCGCGATCGCCGCCATCGGCGGCCTGATCGCGGCCCTGACACTGAACGGCGGCGGCGACGAGGGCGGTGGCGGCGACGCGAGCGCCAGCGCGTCGGCGTCCGAGGTGGCCGGGCACAGGGGGCCGGACACGACGAAGAAGATCGAGGCCGAGGAGTGCTCGGAACCGGAGGAGTCGTACAACGACCCCGAAAAGATCAAGGTCCCGGACTTCACCTACAAGAACCTCGACTCGGTGAAGAAGTGCCTGCAGGCGGCGGGCTGGGAGTACGAGAAGAAGGACGTCAACGAGAACACGTACGGCGAAGACACCGTCATGCAGCAGATCCCGGCGGCCGACACGGACGTCGACCCCAAGGAGATGCCCAAGATCCAGCTCTACGTCTCGACGGGCGACCCCGCCTGATCCTCCGGACGCGCTGACTGGACACGCCGCCGAATACGCGCAGGGGCCCGGCATCCGTGCCGGGCCCCTTTCGTCTGCCCGGCCCGAGAGGTACGGGTGTACGGCCCCCGATATACGGGTTTCCGGCCCTAGAGGTACGGCCCGCCCGAGCGGCCGCCCAACCGCTGCTCCTCGTCGCCCTCGCCGCCGACACCCGGCGGCAGGGCGCGGCGCATCTGCTCCAACTGGGCCCGGGCCGCCATCTGCTGGGCGAACAACGTCGTCTGGATCCCGTGGAAGAGACCCTCCAGCCAGCCCACCAACTGGGCCTGCGCGATGCGCAGCTCGGCGTCGGAGGGGACCCCGTCCTCCGTGAACGGCAGGGAGAGCCGCTCCAGTTCCTCGACGAGATCGGGAGCGAGACCGTCTTCCAGCTCCTTCACCGAGCTGGCATGGATCTCCTTGAGACGTACCCGGCTCGCCTCGTCGAGAGGAGCCGCGCGCACCTCCTCCAACAGCTGCTTGATCATGCTTCCGATACGCATGACCTTGGCGGGCTGCTCCACCATCTCCGTCACCGGGACCTCGCGGGAGTCATCGTCTCCTCCACCGCCGAGAGCCATTCCGTCCTGGCCCACGACCAGGATCTGAGGGTTCTCCGGCGACCTGTCGTTCCTCGGCATCTCCATACCGCCATTCTCTCGCGGCGCACAGAGAGGCCTCAAGCAGGGGGCGGTTCCGTGGCCGCCGCGTCCGCGAGCCGCAGGAGGCGGGCCTCGCAGTGGTCGAGCCAGCGGAGCTCGGCCTCCGTGCGGAAGACGAGCTGTTCGAGTGCAAGGAGTCGGACCAGTTCGTCGCGGTGCTCGGGAGTCTCGGCGAGCACCTGCGCCCGCTGCCGGGTGTATGCGTACATCGCCTCCGTCAGATGCCGCCGCTGGGCCTCGACGACCGCCCGTACGTCGAATCCGGGCGCGGCCATCGCCATCGCCATCTTGATCGCCAGCTCATCACGCGGCACGTTCGTCCGCTCCACGGGCCGGGTGAACCAGGCCCGCAGCTCGGCGCGGCCCTCGTCCGTCAGCGTGTACAGCACGTGTCCGGACCCGTCCGTGCCCTTCTGGACGACCAGGCCGTCCCGCTCGAGACGGCCGAGGGTCGTGTACACCTGGCCGATGTTCAGCGGCCAGGTGGAGCCGGTGCACGACTCGAACTCGGTCCGCAGCCGCGAACCGTAGCGGGGGCCGCGCTCCAGGAGCGCCAGCAGCCCGTGGCGTATCGACATAACCCGTATCTGTACTCGGTGGTCCTGTGAGCGCCAAGAGGGTCACCCAGGGTCACCGGGAGTGACCGAGATGCCGGAATCAGTAACGCGTGTGACGCTTGTCCCGTCGCACCGACGATCTTGGCGCCCGAGCTCCGGGAGGAGGTCACCGACGTGACTCCGTGGCCCTGCACGCCGCATGCGGCCGGCCTGCTGCTGGTGGTGGTCCTGACGGCGACGGCCCCGTCTCACGCTTCGTACGCCACCGAGCCCCGACCGGACGAGCCCCGTCCCGCCGACTCCCGCGCGGGCAGCCGTCCCGGTGAGGGGCGGGAGAGGCCGGGTCGGGAGGCTGCGCCGTGGTGGGACGAGGACGCCGGCGCGCACCGCCCGGAGCTCGACCCCGGCGTCCCGGACGCGCCGGTGACCCCGGACAGCCCAGAGGCGACTGCCGACCCCGACATCGGCTCCGATACCGGCTCCGATACCGGCTCGGACGTCGGCTCCGAGCCGCCGCGGGACGCCACGCCGTCGCCCTCCGCGTCCGACAAACCGGCCGTGGCCCACCCCGTGGGCTCCACGGAACCCATGCTGCGGATTCTGCCCCTGGGCAGCGGGCTGGTCCTCATCGGACTCGGCATCGGGCTCGCGTTGCTCGCGCTGCGCGTGCGGCGCGTGCGGCGCGGCTGAGGCCTGTCCGGCGCAAATCCCGAAGGGAACGAAGGGAACGAAGGGACCGGCGGGAGGTGCTACGGGAGCGTCAGCAGCACCTTTCCGATGTTCCCGCCCTCCTCCAGCACACGATGCGCCGCGGCCGCCTCGGTCATCGGCAGCTCACGGTCCACGACCGGGCGTACATGGCCGCCGGAGATCAGCGGCCAGACATGCTCGCGTACGGCCGCGACGATCGCCGCCTTCTCGGTGGCGGGGCGGGCGCGCAGTGAGGTCGCGGTGACGGCGCCCCGCTTGGCGAGGAGCGTGGCGATGTTCAGCTCGCCCTTGACGCCACCCTGCATACCGATGATCGCGAGCCGGCCGTTGGTGGCGAGAGCCTTGATGTTCCGGTCCAGGTACTTGGCACCCATGATGTCGAGGATGACGTCCGCGCCCGCGCCGTCCGTGGCGGTCCTGATCTCTTCGACGAAGTCCTGTTCGCGGTAGTCGATGAGGACTTCCGCGCCGAGCTCGGCGCAGTACGCCAGCTTCTCCTTGCTGCCGGCCGTGACCGCGACCTTCGCGCCGACCGCCTTCGCCAACTGGATCGCCATGGTCCCGATGCCGCTCGCGCCGCCGTGCACCAGCAGGGTCTCACCGGGGCGAAGGTGGGCGATCATGAAGACGTTGGACCAGACGGTGCAGGTCACCTCGGGCAGCGCGGCAGCCTGGTGGACCTCGATGCCCTTGGGCACGGGCAGCAGCTGGCCGGCCGGTACGGCGACCTTCTCGGCGTACCCGCCGCCCGCGAGCAGCGCGCACACCTCGTCGCCGACGGCCCACCCGGAGACACCGGACCCGACCGCGGCGATCCGTCCGGAGCATTCGAGTCCGGGATACGGGGACGCGCCGGGCGGCGGATCGTAAAACCCCTGCCGCTGAAGCAGATCGGCGCGGTTGACCGCCCCGGCCACCACCTCGACCAGCACTTCGCCCTCGCCGGGCACGGGATCCGGGACCTCGTCCCACACCAGTGCCTCGGGCCCGCCAGGTTCAGGAATCGTGATCGCACGCATGCGGCGAGGCTACTCCCGGGGGTTCGGTCGGTCAGGGCCTAGTCCTGGGGAAGGCGTTTGGTGTCCGGCGCGACCTGCGTATTCGGTGTGACGCGCACGATCGTGATCAACCGGTCCGTCAACTGGAGCTTCCCTATCGCCGGATCGTCGTATCCGAGCACCCGATGCCCTCGTACGACACTGACCACCAGGTCGTCCGTCTCCCGCACCCCGAGCCCCACCTCGGCCTTCACGACCGGCCGTTCGATGATGTCGAGCCCGCTGCCCTGCTGGATGAGGTCCTCCAGGACCATGCCCGCGCTGGGGCTGAGCACGGAGAGCCCGAGCAGCCGTCCGGCCGAGCTCGCGCTGGTGATGACGACGTCGGCGCCGGACTGGCGCAGCAGCGGAGCGTTCTCCTCCTCGCGCACCGCGGCCACGATCTTCGCCCCGCGGTTGAGCTGCCGGGCCGTCAGGGCGACGAGCACGGCGGTGTCGTCGCGCTGCGTCGCGATGATGATCTGCCGTGCCTTCTGCACCTCGGCCCGGAGCAGTACGTCGCTGCGCGTGGCGTCACCGACCACGCCCGCGTACCCGTCCGCCGCCGCCGCGTCGACCACCTTCGTGCTGGGATCGACGACAACGACCTGCTCCTTTTTCAGCCCCGTCGCACACACGGTCTGAATCGCCGACCGGCCCTTCGTCCCGAACCCGATGACAACGGTGTGATCCCTCAAAGCCGTCCTCCAGCGGTTCAGTCGCCACTCCTCCCGGGTCCGTTCGGTGAGGACCTCGAGCGTGGTGCCGACCAGGATGATCAGGAAGAGCACGCGCAGCGGCGTGATCACGAAGATATTGGTGAGCCGGGCGGCGTCACTGACCGGTGTGATGTCGCCGTATCCGGTGGTGGAGAGGGTGACGGTCGCGTAGTAGAAGGCGTCGAGCAGGTCGACCGCGCCGCCGTCGGAATTGTCCGTGTAGCCGTCATGGTCGAGGTAGACGATGAAGGCGGTCGCGACCAGGCACAGCAGCGCCATCACGACCCGTTTGGCGACCTGACGCAAGGGGCGCTGCACTGTTCGGCGCGGCAGTTTCACCCGATGGGTCACGAGACGTTCGTCTGCCTGGCGTGCGATGGCGTCCTGGCCCGGAAGTTTCACGTGAAACACCCCCCGATCCGGTTCATGTGAGGCATGCCCCGATCCCGGACGTCGCCCATGGCGGGTCGAGGATCTCCAGCTCCTGACCGGTGCGCCCGCCGCCGGGCGGGACGACCGCGAGCGCGTCGGCCACGGCGATGCCGCGCAGCATGGCCGGGCCGTTGTAGTGCAGTGGCACGGCCCGGTCCTCGCGGAGCACGACGGGGATCAGCCGGGTGTCGTACGGGTGCCCCTGCACCGCTTCATGAACGGGCAACGTGTACCGCTCCGGGGCCGCGCGTCCCGCGAGCGTACGCAGCAGAGGTTCGGCGAGCGTGAGCAGACCGGAGACGGCGGCGAGGGGGTTACCGGGCAGGCCGACGAGATACTGGTTCTCCTTGGTGCGGGCCAGGAGCATGGGGTGGCCGGGGCGCACCTTGACACCGTTCACCAGCAGTTGGGCGCCGATACGGCGCAGGGTGGGGTGAACGTGGTCGACGGGGCCCGCGGCGGTGCCGCCGGTCGTGACGACGAGGTCGGCGTCGGAGCCGGTAACCGCCTTGTGCAGCGCCCTGGCGTCGTCGCCGAGCCTGCGCACCGCGACGACGTCCGCGCCGAGGGCACGCAGCCAGGGCGGCAGCATCGGGCCGAGCGCGTCCCGGATCAGGCCCTCGTGGGGCAGGCCCTCGGTGAGCAACTCGTCGCCCAGGACGAGGACTTCCACCCGCGGGCGGGGGACTGCGGCGACAGTGTCGTATCCGGCTGCCGCGGCGAGCCCGAGCACGGCCGGGGTGACCAGCGTCCCGGGCAGCAGGAGGGCGTCACCGGAGCGGCACTCCTGGCCGCGCGGGCGGATGTCCTGCCCGTGCACGACCTCCCGGGTCGCCTGCAGCCGGCTCCTGTCGTCGGTGCGGCCGTGCTCGCTGCGGAGGACAGCGGTGGTGTCCTGTGGGATGCGCGCGCCGGTCGCGATCCGGACGGCCTCGCCGTCGGTCAGCCGCTCCGGCTCGGCATGCCCGGCGAGCACGCCCTCCGGCCGGACGTCCCACGGGCCGGGTCCGGCCACCGCCCAGCCGTCCATCGCGGACGTGTCGAACGCCGGGAGGTCCGTGAGCGCGGTGAGAGGAGCCGCGAGGACGAGGCCCAGCGCGGCGTCCAGGGGGACGGACACGGGGGCGGCCGCTGTGCGGGGGGCCCGCTCGGCGATGACGCGGGCTTCCGGCCAGGGGGTGGCCTTGTGGCGGTGCGTCTCGCGCGCCTGCTCCCGGTGTTCACGCCCTCCGGACCTCGACGAAGGCGGCGGTCCGGAACCGGCACCGCCTGCGGCCCCGGAGCCGTCGGGCACCTGGGCGTCGCCGTCCCTGACCAAGGCGAGGGCCTCCTCGACGTCGAGGTCGACGTCCTCGTGCTGCCGGCGGGCGGTCATCCCGCGTCCGGTCGGGGATCGGGGGCGGTGGTGTTCCCGGGAGCGGTGGTCTCGTCGGGAGCGGTGGTCTCCCCGGCCGCAGTGGTCTCCCCGGGAGCAGTGGAATCCTCGGCCGCCCAGCGCAGCGCGAGCGCCGTCGCCCTGCGAGCCGCCTCGGCCACCGCCTCGGGCCCTCCCTCGGCCCGCGCCGCCGCGTACCCGACGAGGAACGTCGTCAGCGGCGCCGCGGGCCGGGCCACACCGTGGGCGGCGTCGCGGGCAAGGTCCAGCAGGGCGCCGGTGTCGACGTCGAGGTCGATGCCCAGTTCGTCCTTGACTGCGGAAATCCATTCGTCCAACACGTGCCCATGCTCCCTGATACGTGCCCGGGCGACGGCGACGTCGTCCCAGGTGTCGCAGTCGAAGGACGCGACAGGGTCGGCGATACGGGTGAGGTCGAGCGCACCGGTGAGCCGCCGCAGCGGCAGCCCGGCGAGACCGCCGTGCTCGGCCACGAGCGCGGCCAGCTCGCGGCGCAACGCTGCGCTCCGGTACGCGGCCACGAGCGGCTGGTCGCGGCCGCCGGGGTCGGTGAGCAGCACGCCTTCGGTGGCCTTGGTCCGAAGGGCCGTGAGCAGCCGCCGTACGGTCCCCTCGTCCATGAACGGCAGGTCGGCCGAGAGCACCACGACATACTGCGCGGTGGTCCGCCGCAGCCCGGCGTCGAGCGCGGCCAGCGGGCCCGCGCCGGGCGGGTCCTCGCGCGCCCACTCCACCGGACGCGCGGTGGTCCTGCGGCCGGCCACGACAACGGTGGTGGCGGCACCGGAGCAGGCGGCCAGGACCCGGTCGAGCAGTGGGCGGCCGCCCACACGCAGACCGGGTTTGTCCGCCCCGCCGAGCCGCCGGGCGGCACCCCCGGCGAGCACAACGGCGTCATAGACGTCGGCACGGGGGTCGCCGAGGGGCTCGAACGCGGTCACCCTCCGAGTATGCGTGCCACCGCGATCACAGGGAACGCAGGAGCATCACAGGCTGTTCCACGCAGTCCGCCACATACCTCAGGAAACCGCCCGCCGTGCCGCCGTCGCACACCCGGTGGTCGAAGGTGAGCGAGAGCTGCACGACCTGCCGCACGGCCAGCTCACCCCCGTGCACCCAGGGCTTGGGGACGATCCGGCCCACGCCGAGCATGGCTGCCTCGGGGTGGTTGATGATCGGGGTGGATCCGTCCACACCGAACACGCCGTAGTTGTTCAACGTGAATGTCCCGCCGGTGAGTTCACCGGGCGTGAGCGTTCCGGTCCGCGCGGCCTCCGTGAGCCGTGCGAACTCCGCGCTCAGCGACTCCGCGTCGCGGGCATGCGCGTCCTTCACCACCGGAACGACGAGCCCTCGCTCGGTCTGCGCCGCGAATCCGAGGTGCACCTCCTCGAGCCGGACGAGCTCCCGGGCGTCCATGTCGACCGTCGCGTTGAGCTCGGGGAAGCGGGCGAGGGCGGCCGTGCAGATCCGGGCCAGCAGCGCGAGGACCGAGATCTTCGGGCCGGCGGCCTCATTCATCGCCCCGCGCGCATGCATGAGCTCCGTCGCGTCCGCGTCGACCCAGCAGGTCGCGTCGGGGATCTCACGACGGCTGCGAGCGAGCTTGTCGGCGGCGGCACCGCGGACGCCCCGCAGGGGGATGCGGGTGCCGGGGGCCGCAGCGCCGGCAGCGGGAACGCCGACCGCAGGAACCTCGGCCGCGCGCGTGTCAGGGGCGGCCGAGGGCTCCGGCGCCAGGGGCGCGTACGGAGCCGTCCTGGTCTCCGACGCCCGGCCTCGTGCACCGGCGGCGCGTGCCGCGTACTCGACGTCCGCCCGCAGAATCAGTCCATCGGGGCCGGATCCCCCCAACTCCCGCAGATCCAGACCGTACTCCCGAGCCAGCCGACGCACGAGCGGGGAGATCACCGGCACGGGACCGTCGATACGGCTTCGGTCCTCGACGTCGGCACCGCTGTCCACCCCGCTGCCGGGGGACGGCACCTCCGCACTGCCGGGCCCGTCCTGGCGCTCATCCGTGGGACCGCCCTTGGGCCCGTGCTCGGGTTCGTCCTGGGGCCCGCCCGGCGGCTGCCGCCGGGAATCCGCGGGGCCGGCCGGCCGCACCCTCCCGCGCCGCGCCGGAGGCGATCCCGTGCCGTACCCCACCAGTACGTTGCCGGACCCTTCGTCCTCGTGATCGGAGGCAGACGCGCCCACCGCCACCGTCAACAGCGGCGCTCCGACGGGCAGTTCCGTTCCCTCCTCGCCGAAGCGGGCCGTGACCACGCCGCCGTACGGGCACGGAACGTCCACCAGCGCCTTGGCCGTCTCGACCTCGACGACCGGCTGGTCGACGGCGACGACGTCGCCGACCTGGACGAGCCAGCGGACGATCTCGGCTTCGGTCAGCCCTTCGCCGAGGTCGGGCAGCCTGAATTCGAGGACTTGGGCCATCAGTTCTCCGCCTCCCACTGCAGACGCGCCACCGCGTCCAGGATGCGGTCGACGCCGGGCAGATGGTGCCGCTCCAGCATGGGCGGCGGGTACGGGATGTCGAACCCGGCCACGCGCAGCACCGGTGCCTCCAGGTAATGGAAACACCGCTCGGTGACCCGCGCGGCGATCTCCCCGCCGGGCCCGCCGAAGCTCCCGGACTCGTGCACCACGACGGCCCGCCCCGTGTGCCGTACGGACGCGGAGACCGTCTCGTCGTCGAACGGCACCAGGGAGCGCAGATCGACCACCTCAAGGTCCCAGCCCTCGGCCTGTGCCGCCTCGGCCGCTTCCAGGCAGACGGGCAGGGACGGACCGTACGTGATGAGCGTGGCGCTCCGGCCGGAGCGCCGCACCACCGCGCGGCCCACCGGTTCAACGGCCGACGGCTCGTCGGGGTTCCAGGAATCCTTCGACCAGTACAGGCGCTTGGGTTCGAGGAAGACCACCGGGTCGTCGGAGGCGATGGAGGCCCGCAGCAGCCCGTACGCGTCGGCGACCGTCGCGGGCGTGACGACATGGAGCCCCGGAGTCGCCATGTAGTACGCCTCGGAGGAGTCGCTGTGGTGCTCGACACCACCGATGCCTCCCCCGTAGGGGACACGGATCGTGAGCGGCAGGGGCATGGCGCCCCGCGTGCGGTTGCGCATCCGCGACACGTGCGAGATCAGCTGCTCGAAGGAGGGATACGCGAAGGCGTCGAACTGCATCTCCACGACCGGCCGCAGCCCGTACATGGCCATGCCGACGGCCGTCCCCAGGATGCCCGCCTCGGCGAGCGGCGTGTCCGTGCAGCGGTCCTCGCCGAACTCCTTGGCGAGCCCGTCGGTGACCCGGAAGACACCGCCGAGCGTGCCGACGTCCTCGCCCATGACGTGGACGGTCGGGTCGTCGGCCATCGCGTCGCGCAGCGCACGGCCCAGAGCCTGCGCCATGGTGGCCGGCTTCACCGCCACAGTGGTCATCGCGCGGCTCCTTCCGACTCGTGGTGCCGCTCCTCGGCGTCCAGCTCTGCCCGCAACTGCGCCTCCTGCTCCAGGAGTTGGGTCGTGGGCTGGGCGTAGACGTGGGCGAACAGGTCCATGGGGTCGAGCGCCGGGTCCCGGTTCATGCGCTCGCGCAGGTCGGCCGCCATCTCCTCGGCCTTCTCGCGCGCGGCCCGTATGCCGGCCTCGTCGAGGAGGCCGCGCTCGGTCAGCTCGTGCTCGAGTAGGCCGATCGGGTCGTGCGCACGCCAGGCCTCGACTTCGGAGTCGCCCCGGTAGCGCTTGTCGTCGTCGGCGTTCGTGTGGGCGTCGATGCGGTACGTCACCGCCTCCACGAGCGTCGGACCGCCTCCCGCGCGCGCGTGGGCCACGGCTTCGCTCAGGACCTCGTGCACCGCGGCGGCGTCGTTGCCGTCGACCAGGCGTCCCGGCATGCCGTAGCCGACCGCCTTGTGGGCGAGGGAGGGCGCGGCGGTCTGCTTGGCCAGCGGGACGGAGATCGCGAAGCCGTTGTTCTGGACCAGGAAGACGACCGGGGCCTGCCAGACGGCGGCGAAGTTCAGCGCCTCGTGGAAGTCGCCCTCGCTGGTGCCGCCGTCGCCGACCAGGGCGAGCGCGACCACGTCGTCGCCCTGAAGGTGCGCGGCGTGCGCCAGGCCCACGGCGTGCGGAAGCTGGGTCGCCAAGGGCGTGCACAAGGGCGCGATGCGGTGCTCGCGGGGGTCGTATCCGGTGTGCCAGTCGCCGCGCAGGAGGGTCAGGGCCTGGACGGGATCGAGACCGCGGGCGACGGCGGCGAGCGTGTCGCGGTAGCTGGGGAAGAGCCAGTCGCGCTCTTCGAGGACGAGCGCGGCGGCGACCTGGCAGGCCTCCTGGCCGGTGGAGGAGGGATAGACCGCGAGTCGGCCCTGCTTGGTGAGGGCCGTGGCCTGCGCGTTGTAGCGACGGCCGCGCACCAGCTCCCCGTACAGGCGGCGCAGCAGACCCGGGTCGGCCTCGGCCGCCACGTCCGTGCCGAGGACGCGGTACGGCAGCGCGTCGGGCAGCAGCGGAGCGGGGTCGGTGCGGGGCTGCCAGGCAGGCGGCGGGGTGGGCCTGTAGGCGCCCCGCTGCTCCATGACCGTCATGACGGCACCTCCTCGAGGGAGTGGTTCGTCGGCACACCGGTTGTGATGCGCCTCACCTACCGATTGTTCGGTCGTCGGCACATTTTGGCTACAGGCACCTCCAGGCTGTGGACAAACGGTTCTCCACAACCTGGGATGGACGCAGTACGTCCATGGTAGGGAGGCGGGGGGACATGGCACCTGAACAAATGGCCGACGGATCGGAGAGCGGCCGGGGCGACCTACCTCCGCGCCCGCTGGACGCCATCGACGAGGACATCCTGCAGATGCTGCGCTCTGACGGCCGTGCCTCGATACGTTCCGTGGCCGAGCGGGTCCATGTGTCACGGGCCAACGCGTACGCGCGCATCAACCGGCTCATCGAGGACGGCGTGATCCGCGGCTTCGGCGCCCGGATCAACCATGAACGGGCCGGTCAGGGTGCCGCCGCGTACATCACTCTGAAGATCGTGCAGAACTCCTGGCGGACCGTGCGCGCACAGCTCCGCGCGCTCCCCGAGGTGGCCCATATCGCCCTGGTCAGCGGCGACTTCGACGTACTGCTCCTGGTGCACACACCGGACAACCGGAATCTGCGCGAACTGGTGCTGACCCGACTCCAGTCCATCCCCGAAGTACTCAGCACACGGACCCTGCTCGTCTTCGAGGAGGAGGACGTGGAGCCGGAAGGCTGAACCCTCCGTGGAGCCGGGGCCTGAGCCCTCCGTGAGCCGAGGGCTGAACCCTTAGTGGAGCCAGGGGCTGAAGCGTTTCGTGGAACCGGAGGGCTCAGCCCTCCTTGCGCAGCCCCTCGAAGACCAACCGCACGACCGCGTCCGCGACTTCCCGCTCGCCCGCGCCCCGGCCGTCGGGCCGGTACCACTCGACGAGCGAGTTGATCATCCCGAAGACCAGCCGGGTGGCGAGCCCGAACTCCACGTCCGCGCGGACGTCTCCGTCCGCGGCGGCCGCCTTCAGGAGCTCGGCCACCCGATGGTCGAACTCCCGGCGCCGCTCCAGGGCCCATCGCTCGGTGTCGGTGTTGCCGCGCACTCTCAGCAGGAGCGTCACATACGGCAGTTCGGCGGTCAGCACCTCGACCATGCGCCGGGTGACGTACTCCAGCCGCTCCACGGCACGCCCCACGCGTGCGTGCTCCTCGTCGAGGATTCCGAAAAGCCCGTCGAGCGCCCGCCTGACCGCCCGGCGCAGCAGCTCCTCCTTGCCCGCCACGTGGTGGTAGATCGACGACTTGGAGATGCCGGCCGCCTTGGAGAGGTGCTCCATGGACGTACCGTCGTAGCCGCGCTCGTTGAAGACCCGCACGGCGACGGAGAGCAGTGTCTCCGGGGTGTAGGTGTCACGCTTTGCGGTGGTCATGAGGTGCCCTCCCGCTTGTCGGCGGCGTGCCCGTGGCGGTACAGCGCGAGAGAGGGCGCGTAGCGGCCCGAGGGTTCGCGCAGATGCAGTTCCTCCAGGAGGTCGTGCGCCCAGGTCTTGCCGAGCCTGCGGCTCCATTCGAAGGGCCCGAGCGGGTAGTTGACGCCCAGCCGCATCGCGGTGTCGATGTCCTCCTCGGTGGCCACCCCCTTGGAGACGGCGTCGTGCGCCAGGTCGACGATCCGCGCCACGGTCCTGGCGACGATCATCCCCGGGACGTCCCCGAGGACGCTGACGTCCTTGCCGAGCGCCTGGAAGAGTCCGGTGGACTCGGCGAGGGTCTGTGGCTGGGTGTCCTGCGAGGCGGACAGGGCGATCCGGGTCGCCTTCCTGTAGTCGAGCGCCAGATCGAAGTAGACGACGTCACGGAACTCCACGGAGGTCTGTCCGTCCGCGAGGGCCAGCTGACCGCCGCTCGGCAGCACCAGACGCGTGCCGTGGTCCTCCTCGTCCTCGCGGACCTGGATGCCCGCCTCACGGATCAGCGCGAGCAGCTCGGACGCGGGGCCCAGACCGCCCTCGGCGACGACGTACGCGGGCGGCCGGGCCTTTTCGGCGGTGTGCGGCTCGGGTCGTTCGGCGTCGCTGCCGTACGCGTACCAGCCCTGTCCCGTCTTGCGGCCGTGCCGGCCCGACTCGACGAGCCGCCGCTGGGCGAGCGAGGGCGTGAAACGCACGTCCTGGAAGAAGGCCTCCCACACGGAGCGCGTGACCGACTCGTTGACGTCCTGACCGATGAGATCCGTCAGCTCGAAGGCACCCATTTTGAAGCCGCCCGATTCGCGCAGGACGGCATCGATGGTCGCCGGGTCGGCGGCCTGCGCCTCGTACACCGCGAAGGCCTCGGCGTAGAAGGGCCGCGCGATCCGGTTGACGATGAAGCCGGGGGTGTCGGCGCAGGCCACCGGGGTCTTCCCCCACAGGCGTGCCGTCTCGTACGCGAGCGTGGCCGACGTGACGTCGGTCGCGAACCCGGAGACCACCTCCACGAGGGGCAGCAGCGGCGCGGGGTTGAAGAAATGCAGTCCGACCAGGCGGCCCGGATGGCGCAGCGCGCCACCGACGGCCGTCACCGACAGGGAGGAGGTGTTGGTGGCGAGCAGACAGTCCGCCGAGACGACCTCCTCGAGCTCGCGGAACAGCTGCTGCTTGACGTCGAGCCGCTCCAGAACGGCCTCGACGACGAGGGCCGAGCCGGCGAGTTCGGACAGGTTCTCGGCGGGGTGGAGCCGGGCGCGCGCGGCGTCCCGGTCGGCGTCGCTCAGCCGGTCCTTTTCGACGAGCCGGTCGAGACGTGCGCCGATGGCTTCCGACGCGGCCCGGGCGCGGCCCGGCACGGCGTCGTACAGCCGCACGGGGTGGCCCGCGACCAGCGCGACCTGAGCTATGCCCTGGCCCATGGTGCCGGTGCCGACGACGGACACCGGGTCGGCGAGGTCGAGTGCTGTCATGCTCGCGATCCTCCCGCACGGGGTTTTCCACAGGTTCGGCGGACCCCCCTTGTCCCGACCGATCGTTCGGTTACTCTAACTCTGACTGCCCATACGTCGCCCACCACCAGTAATCCTGCCCAGGTCGCGAGCTCAATGGAGAGCTCTTGAGACGAGGAGTTGGTCCCTGATGGCCGCCGCCGAACGCACCGCGCCCCAGCTGATCGCCCAGCACCGGCCCACCCTCGATCAGGCGCTGGAAGCGATCCGCACGCGCGCGTACTGGTCACCGCACCCCGAGCACCCGAAGGCATACGGCGAGAACGGCAGCCTGGGCATGGCGGAGGGCAAGGCCGCCTTCGACGCCCTGCTGGGCAGCCGCCTCGACCTCGGCCAGCCCGGCACCGACGACTGGGTGGGCGGCGAGGTCTCCCCGTACGGCATCGAGCTGGGGGTCACGTATCCGCACGCGGACATCGACGTGCTGCTGCCCGCCATGCGCGCGGGCGGGCGCGCATGGCGTGACGCGGGCCCGGAGACACGCGCGGTGGTCTGTCTGGAGATCCTCAAGCGGATCAGCGACCGCACCCACGAGTTCGCGCACGCGGTCATGCACACCAGCGGCCAGGCCTTCATGATGGCGTTCCAGGCGGGCGGCCCACACGCCCAGGACCGCGCCCTGGAGGCGGTGGCGTACGCGTACGCGGAGCAGGTCCGTACCCCGGAGAACGCCGAGTGGACCAAGCCCCAGGGCAAGCGCGACCCGCTCGCGCTCACCAAGCGGTTCACGCCCGTACCGCGCGGCATCGCGCTGCTGATCGGCTGCAACACCTTCCCGACGTGGAACGGCTACCCGGGCCTGTTCGCCTCCCTCGCCACGGGAAACGCGGTCCTGGTGAAACCCCACCCGCGCGCGGTGCTGCCGCTCGCGCTCACGGTCCAGGCGGCCCGCGAGGTGCTCGCCGAAGCGGGCTTCGACCCGAACCTGGTGGCGCTGGCCGCCGAGCGGCCCGGAGAGGGCATCGCCAAGACGCTGGCCGTACGCCCGGAGATCCGGATCATCGACTACACGGGCTCGACGGCGTTCGGCGACTGGCTGGAGACCAACGCCCGCCAGGCGCAGGTCTACACGGAGAAGGCCGGCGTCAACTCGGTGATCGTGGAGTCGACCGACAACTACAAGGGGATGCTGGCGAACCTGGCCTTCTCCCTGTCCCTCTACAGCGGCCAGATGTGCACGACTCCGCAGAACCTGCTGATCCCCCGCGACGGCATCCGCACGGAGGATGGCCCCAAGTCGTACGACGAGGTGGTGGCCGACCTGGCGAAGGCGGTCGGCGGACTCCTCGGGGACGATGCCCGCGCGGGCGCCCTGCTCGGAGCGATCGTGAACCCGGATGTGAAGGCCCGCCTGGAGGCCGCGTCCGGGCTGGGCGAAGTCGCCCTCGCCTCACGGGAGATCAGTAACCCGGAGTTCCCGGACGCGGTCGTCCGGACGCCGGTGATCGTGAAACTGGACGGCGCGCGGAAGTACTGGGAGGGGGCGGACTCGGAGGCGGCCTACACGAGCGAGTGCTTCGGGCCGGTCTCCTTCGCGGTCGCCGTCGACTCGGCCGCTGACGCCGTGGATCTCCTGCGCCGGACGATCAGCGACAAGGGCGCGATGACGGTCGGCGCGTACACGACCTCACAGGAGGTCGAGCAGGCCGTGCAGGAGGCCTGCCTGGAGGAGTGCGCCCAGCTCTCGCTGAACCTGACCGGCGGTGTCTACGTCAACCAGACGGCAGCCTTCTCCGACTTCCACGGCTCGGGCGGCAACCCGGCGGCGAACTCGGCGCTGTGCGACGGGGCCTTCGTGGCCAACCGCTTCCGGGTGGTGGAGGTACGACGGGAGGCGTGAGCCCGCGTTCACACGGTCATGCCGGGCGGATGTCAGGGCCGCCCGGCACGGTCCCGCTCCCCTAAGCGCTCGCCGCCCCGCCCCCGGTCGCGCTCCAGTGGAACAGCGTCATGGCGACACTGGTCGCGAGGTTGTAGCTGGAGACCTGGGGGCGCATCGGCAGGGACACCAGGTGGTCGGTGCGGGCGCGCAGTTCTGCGGACAGGCCGCTGCGTTCGGAGCCGAAGGCCAGCACGGCGTCGTCCGGGAGCTTCACGCCGCGGATGTCCTCGCCCTCCGGGTCGAGGGCGAACACCGGGCCCGGGGGCAGTTCGGCCACGGCCAGCCGCTCCACGGCCGTGGCGAAGTGCAGGCCCGCTCCACCGCGTACGACCGTGGGATGCCAGGGATCGAGTGTGCCCGTCGTGACCACACCGGTCACCCCGAAGCCGGCGGCGAGACGGATCACGGCTCCGGCGTTGCCCAGGTTGCGGGGGTTGTCGAGGACGACGACGGGTGCGGGGCGGGGTGTGCGGGCCAGCGTCTCCAGGTTGGCCGCACGGGAGGGCCGTACCGCCAGGGCGGCGACCGCGGTGGGGTGCGGGCGGGGAACGAGTGCCTTGAACGTCGCCTCGGGGACCTCCACCAGCAGCTCGTCGAGCGCGTCCCGTACGTCCGTGGCCAGCTCCTCGGCCAGCGCGAGGGCAGCCCCCCGGTCGGTGGTGACGGCGACCGGGATCCGGGCCTGGAAACGCACGGCGTGCTTGAGGGCGTGGAAGCCGTCGAGCAGCACGGAGGTGCCGGCGAGCCGGTGCCAGGCGCGTAGGGGGTCGTGGGAGACCGTCATGCCGTGAAGCCTACGTGCGGCTGCTCGCCCGTTTCCGGGGTGCGCGGATCGCCCTCGCGCGGCCCCGGCAGCGCACGGTCGCCGCGCGAAAACAGCCGTCCCCCATACCGGCTCGGCACGCGTGCCACCACGCCGCCGAGGCGTCGCAGGAAGGACGTCGGCAGGAAGACCGCGTCCGCCGCGATCATCGCCAGCGAGAAGAAGGGCAGGCCGAGCACCACGGCGATCACGGCATGCTCGGTGATCATGACCGCCAGCAGCACGTTCTTCACCCGCCGATTGAACAGCGTGAAGGGGAAGGCGACCTGCACGATGACCGTCCCGTAGGTCACCAGCATCACCAGCGTGCCGTTGGCGGTCAGCAGGTCGGAGAGCGCCGGCCAGGGCGAGAAGTAGTCGAGGTGCAGCGGGTAGTAGACGGCGGTGCCGTCCTGCCAGCGCGAGCCCTGGATCTTGTACCAGCCGGCGGTCGCGTAGATCAGACAGGCCTCGGCCATGATCACGAACAGGGCGGCGTTGTGGACGAGGTTCGCGATGACGTCGAGCAGGATCCGCGGCTCCGGGGTGCGCGCACGGCGTCCGACGATCCACCACAGGCCCTGCACGGCCCAGAGCCCCCAGAAGACCGTCAGCCAGCCGCCCAGCCAGCCGCTGGTGATCTTGCCCGCGAGCGTGGCCGCGAGCAGCGTCACTCCGAGCACGCCCCACAGGGTGGGACCGACCCGGTCGGGTCCCGGCCACACGCCACGCGCGTGTGCCTCACGCGCGCGACGTTCCCGCCGATCGTCCAGTGACCACACCTGACCGCAACGGGTGAACACCAGGTATATCGCCATCAGATGGATGACGTTGTCGCCGCCGTCCCCCATGAAGACGCTGCGGTTCTGCAGCGAGAGCACGCCGAACATGAAGACCACGGACATGGTGCGGGTGCGCCAGCCGAGCAGCAGCAGGGCGCTCGACAGCACGGCCAGCGCGTAGACGATCTCGAACCAGGCCTGGCTGTCGGACCACATCAGGGCCGTGAAAGCGCCGTTGTCGGCGATGAGCTGCTGGGCGAGATCCCAGCTCCACGGGCCGTCGGGCCCGTACATCTCCTGCCGGTGCGGGAACTCGCGCAGCAGGAACAGCAACCAGGTGACGGCGAAGCCGATGCGGATCACGGCGGTCTGGTACGGGCCCAGGGCCGCACCGGTGACCCGGGAGATGCCGCGCGCGAGCGCCCCGTCGACGCGGGTCCCCCGGTCGAGGCGGGTCCTGCGCTCGAAGCGGCTCCTGCGCTCGTAGCCACCGCTCATCGGGCCCTCGCCTCCGTCTCCACGGCACGCGTCCCCGCCGCCCGGTCAGCCTCGGTCAACAGCCACCAGGGAAGCTCACGGATGACGGGCTTGGCGGACACCTGCTCCTGGCTCCACTCGGGAGGCGGCACATTGGTCGTACGGGACCGGACCTGGACCTGCTGGACGACCGCGCCACGGCCGCCCGCCTGCTCCCGGTCCAGGCGCAGCACCACGATGCGGCGCAGATAGCGCTCGGAGAGGGCGCCGCGCAGGCCGGCCGGACGGTTCTCGCTGTCGTGCGTGGCCACGTAGAAGTCCCAGGCCCGGCGCAGTTCGTTCTGCTGGGTGTGGCTGGGCAGCAGATTGCCGTCGATGGCCGCGCCGTCCAGGGCGGAGAGGTCGTACCAGCGGGTCGTCCTGACGCCGCCGTCCGTGGCGCGCACCTCGGCGCGGACCTGGACCGCGATGTTCTGCTGCAGCGGGTTGGGCGCGAAGAGCTTCCAGTTCTGCTCGAACTCGGGGTAGACCCACTCGTCGATCGCCCGCCCGTGCTGCTTCGTGACCGTGTTCGAGGGCGCGACGTGCAGGAACGCCGTGCCGAGGTGCACACAGGCGGCGACCGCGACGACCGCGAAGGCGAGAGCGGCGACGACCTGGTAGCGGGGGGAGAGGGCCGCTATGCCGGGCGGGGGCGGAGGCGGGGGCAGGAGCGGGGGCGCGGGGGCATCCTGCGGTGGCGGGGCGGGATCTGCGGGAGCGGGAGCCGCGGGAGCCGCAGGGGCTGCGGAAGCCGGAGCCGCGGGAGCCGCGGAGGCCGCAGGAACTGCGCGGTTGTTCGGCGCGGGCCCGGCGGGAACTGCGCGGTTGTTCGGCGCCGGCCCGGCGGAAGCTGCGCGGTCGTCGGGCGGGGAGTCGGCGGGGCCTGCGTTGTCCGGCTCCGGCGCGGACGCGGCGGGGGCGGTGGCCGCGGGCTCGCTCGGCGGCTCGTGCCGGGCGTTCGAGCCCTCGTCGTACGCGTCCATTCCGCCCCGTTCCCGGTGTCGGTCAGATTCCGGTCGCCGGCGCGCGGGGTGCCGCCGTACCGCCCTTGCGGCGCCGCCCCGCGACCGTCGCACCGGAACGGTACTCAGGCCCGCCCGCCCGGCACAGCCCCGGGAGACACAGCGATCACGAGGTTATCCACAGCGGTTGACACCTTACGGCCCTCGTCCCACCATTGAATCGAACGAACCGAACGATCGGTCGGGAGCTCACTCAAGGTCGAGGGGAACCGCATGGCGACAGCAGCCGCGCACCAGACGGCCCGCGCAGACGCGGACGGGACGGCGGACGAAGCCGCGCGGACAGCGGCGGCGTACGAGGCTGTCTTCGACGCCGCCGTGGCAGCCGACGAGCGCATCGAACCGCGCGACTGGATGCCCGACGCCTACCGCTCGACGCTGGTCCGGCAGATAGCGCAGCACGCCCACTCCGAGATCATCGGCATGCAGCCGGAGGCCAACTGGATCACGCGCGCGCCGTCGTTGCGCCGCAAGGCGATCCTGATGGCCAAGGTCCAGGACGAGGCCGGGCACGGGCTGTATCTCTACAGTGCGGCGGAAACCCTCGGCACCAGCCGCGACGAGCTGCTCGACAAGCTGCACAACGGCCGCCAGAAGTACTCGTCGATCTTCAACTACCCCACGCTGACCTGGGCGGACGTCGGCGCGATCGGCTGGCTGGTGGACGGCGCCGCGATCACCAACCAGGTGCCTCTGTGCCGCTGCTCGTACGGTCCGTACGCGCGTGCGATGGTCCGCGTCTGCAAGGAGGAGTCGTTCCACCAACGCCAGGGGTACGAGTCGCTGCTGGCCCTCAGCCGCGGCACCCCGGAGCAGCACGAGATGGCGCAGGACGCCGTGAACCGCTGGTGGTGGCCGTCGCTGATGATGTTCGGCCCGCCCGACGACGAGTCCGCGCACTCCGCGCAGTCCATGGCCTGGAAGATCAAGCGGCACTCGAACGACGAGCTGCGCCAGCGTTTCGTGGACATCTGTGTCCCGCAGGCCGAGTCCCTCGGACTGACCCTGCCCGACCCGGAGTTGCGGTGGAACGAGGAGCGGGGGCACCACGACTTCGGGGCGATCGACTGGACGGAGTTCTGGGAGGTCCTCAAGGGCAACGGACCGTGCAACGAACAGCGGATGACCCAGCGGAGGCAGGCACACGAAGAAGGTGCCTGGGTACGCGAGGCGGCCGCGGCGTACGCCGACAAGCAGGCGACCGGAAAGGCGCGAGCATGACCACCAACGACTGGCCCCTGTGGGAGGTCTTCGTGCGCTCGCGCCGCGGACTGTCGCACACCCACGCCGGCAGCCTGCACGCACCGGACGCCGAGATGGCCCTGCGCAATGCCCGCGATCTCTACACCCGGCGCGGCGAGGGCGTCTCGATATGGGTCGTCCCGTCCACCGCGATCACCGCGTCCTCGCCGGACGAGAAGGACCCCTTCTTCGAACCGGCCGGCGACAAGCCGTACCGGCACCCGACGTTCTACGAGATCCCGGAAGGGGTGAAGCACCTGTGACGGTCACCGCCGGTTCCCCGGCCGCCCTCGCCCTCGGCGACGACGCGCTGGTGCTCTCGCACCGCCTGGGGGAGTGGGCGGGCAGGGCGCCCGTACTCGAAGAGGACGTGGCGCTCGCCAACATCGCCCTCGATCTGCTCGGCCAGGCGCGGGTGCTCCTGTCGATGGCCGGCGACGAGGACGAGCTGGCGTATCTCCGCGAGGAACGCGCCTTCCGCAACCTCCAGCTGGTCGAGCAGCCGAACGGCGACTTCGCCCACACGATCGCCCGCCAACTGTACTTCTCCACCTACCAGCGACTGCTGTACGCGGAACTGGCCGCCGGGGACGGCGAGTTCGCCCCGCTCGCGGCCAAGGCCGTCAAGGAGGTCGCCTACCACCAGGACCACGCCGAGCACTGGACGCTGCGGCTGGGCGACGGCACGGCCGAGAGCCATGAGCGGATGCGGCGTGCGTGCGAGGCACTGTGGCGGTACACGGGTGAGATGTTCCAGCCGGTCGAAGGGGTGGACGTCGACTGGCCCGCCCTGCAGGGCCATTGGCTCGCGTCCGTCTCCGCCGTCCTGCGCAGGGCGACCCTCGACACACCGGAGGGGCCCCGGACCGGGGCATGGAGCGCGGGCGCCGGACGGCAGGGGCTGCACACGGAACCGTTCGGACGCATGCTCGCCGAGATGCAGCATCTGCACCGCAGCCACCCGGGGGCGTCATGGTGACCAGGACGACCCACTTCGATGAGGACACGCCTCTCCTCGATGAGGAGACGACCACCCTCGAAGAGGAGCTGCGCAGACTCGCCGGGTCCGTGCCCGACCCCGAACTGCCCGTGCTCACCCTTGAGGAGCTGGGCGTGCTGCGCGCGGTCCATGTCCGTGGCGCCGGCTCGGTCGAGGTCGAGCTGACGCCCACGTACACCGGTTGCCCGGCCATCGAGGCGATGTCGTCGGACATCGAGCGAGTGCTGCACGAGCACGGTATGGCGGAGGTGACCGTCCAGACTGTCCTCTCCCCGGCCTGGACGACGAACGACATCTCG
The DNA here is from genome assembly GCF_005786655.1 of Streptomyces montanus. Taxonomy (NCBI): domain Bacteria; kingdom Bacillati; phylum Actinomycetota; class Actinomycetes; order Kitasatosporales; family Streptomycetaceae; genus Streptomyces; species Streptomyces montanus. The sequence goes on along the minus strand of NZ_VBZC01000044.1, from coordinate 16,823 downwards.
GAGGAAGGACGCCGCAAGCTGCGGGAGTTCGGGATAGCGCCACCGCGTGCGCAGCGGACGACGGAGCCGGTCCCCGTGTCTCTCGGCCCCACGCGTACGACCGCGCAGGCGCCGGAGGAACCGGAGGCGGACCCCGTGCGCTGTCCGCACTGCGGCTCGGCCGACACCGAACTGCTCAGCCGCTTCTCGTCCACCGCGTGCAAGGCGCTGCGGCGCTGCCTGTCCTGCCGTGAACCGTTCGACCACTTCAAGGAGTTGTGATGGCACGCTTCCACACGCTCCCGGTGGCCGCGGTCGACCGGCTCACCGACGACTCCGTGGCCCTGACCTTCGCGGTGCCGCCGGAGTTGCGCGAGGAGTACCGGTACACGCCGGGCCAGCACCTGGCCCTGCGGCGCACGGTCGACGGCGTGGAGATACGGCGAACGTACTCGATCTGCTCGCCCGCGCCCGACCCCACGTCCCCGGACGGCGGCGGGCCCCGGACGCTGCGAGTCGGGGTCCGGCTGGTCGAGGAGGGGGCCTTCTCCACGTACGCGCTCAAGGAGATCGGTGCCGGCGCCGAGCTGGAGGTGATGACGCCGGCCGGCCGGTTCACGCTCGAACCGGCGCCCGGGCTGTACGCGGCCGTGGTCGGCGGGAGCGGCATCACGCCGGTGCTGTCGATCGTCACGACGCTGCTGGCGCGGGAGCCGGAGGCGCGGTTCTGCCTCATCCGCAGCGACCGTACGTCCGCCTCGACGATGTTCCTGGAAGAGGTCGCCGACCTGAAGGACCGCTATCCGGAGCGGTTTCAGCTGGTGACGGTGCTCTCGCGGGAGGAGCAGCAGGCGGGTCTGCCGTCAGGGCGGCTCGACCGGGAGCGGCTCATGGGGCTGCTTCCGGCGCTGCTGCCGGTCGAAGCGGTCACGGGCTGGTTCCTGTGCGGGCCGTTCGGGCTGGTGCAGGGGGCAGAGCGGGCGCTGCGCGGTCTCGGGGTGCAGCGCAGCCGTATCCACGAGGAGATCTTCCACGTGGACGCCGGGGTCGCGCCGCCCGCCGCCGTACCGGCTCCCGCGCACAGCACGGTGACCGCGCGGCTCGACGGGCGCGCGGGTACCTGGCCGGTGCGGGACGGCGAGCCGCTTCTGGAGACGGTCCTGCGCAACCGACCCGACGCGCCGTACGCCTGCAGGGGCGGGGTGTGCGGGACGTGCCGGGCGTTCCTGGTCTCCGGTGAAGTGCGGATGGACCGCAACTTCGCGCTGGAGCCGGAGGAGACGGAAGCGGGGTATGTGCTGGCCTGCCAGTCCCATCCGGCCACGGAGAAAGTGGAGTTGGACTTCGACCGGTGAGCCCGGCTCATCGGCTGCGCCCTTCCTGTCGCGCAGTTCCCTTCCCTTCGTACCGTTCCTGTCTCTTCCTTCTCTTCCGTACCGTTCCCTTCTCGTCGTGCCGTTCCCTTTTCATAGAACCTGTTCTACCTTGACGCTCCGTCAGATCCGCCCGATGGGTCGGCACGTGGGAGGACAGGGCTGTGGACTTCACCTTCACCGAGGAGCAGCAGGCGGCCGTGGAGGCGGCGAAGGCGGTGTTCGCCGGCGTCGCACCGGACGGGGTTCCCTCCCCCGCGCTCACCACCGGCGCCGTCGCGGACGACTTCGACCGGGCGCTGTGGGCCCGGCTCGCCGACGCGGATCTGCTGAGCCTGCTCCTGGACGAGAACTACGGCGGGGCGGGCCTCGACGCCATCGCGCTGTGCCTGGTGCTGCGCGAGTCGGCGAAAGTGCTCGCACGGGTGCCGCTGCTGGAGAGCAGTGCGGCGGCCCTGGCCGTGCAGACGTACGGCGCCGAGGAGTTGAAGGCGGGGCTGCTCGCGCGAGCCGGCCGGGGCGAACTGGTACTGACCGTCGCCGCGAACGGCCGGACCGGACATGACGGCGCCGAACTCGCCGTGACCGCACGGCGCGAGGGCCACGAGTGGGTACTGGACGGCATACAGACGGCCGTCCCCTGGGCGCACAACGCGGACTTCGTCGTCGTGCCCGCCCTGAGCACCAGCTCCGGCGGCGCCGTACTCGCCCTCGTGCCCCGCGTCCACGAAGGAGCCGAACTCGCCGATCAGTTCTCCACGACCGGTGAACGGCTCGGTGAACTCAGGCTGGACTCCGTACGTCTCGCCGCCCGTGACGTCATCGATGCCGACGGCGCCTGGGAGTCGCTGCGGGAGCTGCTCGCCACCGGAACGTGTGCGCTGGCGCTCGGACTGGGGGAGGGCGTGCTCGGGATGACGAGTGAATACACCAGCAAGCGGGAGCAGTTCGGGTTCCCGGTCGCCACGTTCCAGGCGGTGGCCGTGCAGGCCGCCGACCGCTATATCGACCTGCGCGCGATGGAAGCGACACTCTGGCAGGCCGCGTGGCGGATCAGCACAGGGGCGGGCGGGGCGCTGCCCCCGTCCGGCGACGTCGCGGTGGCGAAGATCTGGGCCTCCGAGGGCGTACGACGGGTCGTGCAGACCGCGCAGCATCTGCACGGCGGCTTCGGCGCCGACACCGACTACCCCCTGCACCGCTACCACGCCTGGGCCAAGCAACTGGAGCTCTCACTCGGCCCGGCGGCGGCACACGAGGAGGCACTCGGGGATCTGCTGGCGGCGCACACGTTGGGGTGACCGTCTCCTTGGAGGCCCTTGGAGGCTCTTGGAAGCGGGCCGCTCACAAGCAGCCCGGCACCTCGCTGCGGCGCTCTCGCTAGAGGACGAAGCCCGACTGCCCCTTGTCGTCCACGACGGGGCGGCCGGTGGCTGCCCAGACCTGCATGCCGCCGTCGACGTTCACCGCGTCGATGCCCTGCTGGACCAGGTACATCGCGACCTGTGCTGAGCGGCCGCCCGAGCGGCAGATCACGTGGACCCTGCCCTCCTGCGGTGCCGCACCGGTCAGCTCGCCGTAGCGCGCGACGAACTCACTCATGGGGATGTGCAGCGCCCCCTCCGCGTGACCCGCCTGCCACTCGTCGTCCTCCCGGACGTCCAGCAGAAAAGCTCCGTCCGCGAGATCTCCGACCTCGACCGTGGGCACACCAGCTCCGAATTGCATACCCCCGACGCTACCCGAGCAGCGACGCCAGTTCCGCCTCACGCTCGCTCACCTGTGCCAGGAGCTGCTCGGCGATCTCCTCCAGGAGACGGTCGGGATCGTCCGGCGCGATCTTCAGCATCGCGCCGATCGCGCTCTCCTCCAGGTCACGGGCCACGACCGTGAGCAGTTCCTTGCGCTGGGCGAGCCATTCGAGGCGGGCGTAGAGCTCCTCGCTGCGGCTCGGGCGCCACTCCTCGGGGACGGGGCCGGCGGCCCACTCCTCGGCCAGCTCCCGGAGCAGGGCTTCGTCCCCGCGGCCGTACGCGGCGTTGACCCGGGCGATGAACTCGTCGCGCTGCTTGCGCTCCGCCTCGTCCTGCGCCAGGTCGGGGTGAGCCTTGCGGGCCAGTTCGCGGTAGAGCTTGCGGGCCTCCTCGCTCGGCCGCACGCGCTGCGGTGGCCGTACGGGCTGCTCGGTGAGCATGGCCGAGGCCTCCGGGGACAGCCCGTCGGAGTCGAGCCAGTCGTGGAACAACTCCTCGACCCCCGGCATCGGCATGACCCGGGCCCGCGCCTCCTGCGCCTTGCGCACATCCTCCGGGTCGCGGGTCCGCTCGGCGCGGGCCTCGGCGATCTGTGCCTCCAGCTCGTCGAGCCGCGCGTACATCGGCCCGAGCTTCTGATGGTGCAGCCGGGAGAAGTTCTCCACCTCGACCCGGAAGGTCTCCACGGCGATCTCGTACTCGATCAGCGCCTGCTCGGCCGCACGCACGGCCCGCTCCAGCCGCGCCTCGGGCCGATCCGGCTCCTCACCGGAAGCCTCGCCGCCCTCAGCGGGGACCTCGCCGGTCTCACCGGAGGCCTCCCCGGTCTCACCAGAGATCTCACCAGTCTCATCGGTCTCGCCAGAGACCTGACCGCTCTCACCGGAGATCTCACCGGACTCACCAGAGACCTCACCGGTCTCACTGGTGACCTCGGTCTCGTCGGCCCTCTCGCCACGAGAACTCTCCCCAACGGAACCCTCACTGGCCGCGCCCTCGTCCGAGGTCGGCGGGACCTCGTGCGCCGACGGCACGGGAGCCTCCTCCTCAACGGGCGGCTCGGGCTGCTCGGGCTGGGACTGCTCAGCTTCCGGGGTCGTCACTTGTCCAGCCTAGGCCACGGTTCAAGCCCTCCACGCGGATCCACTCCTCAGCCGCCGCCTGCCTCACAGCCCGGCCGCGTTCCCTCCGGTCTCTCCCCTCGCGGTCACACTCCCATCTCCCCCGCGACCCTCCCCGACCGCACAGCCGCCACCAGCGCAGCATGGTCCTGCTCGGTCCGGTCCGCGTAGGCCACGGAGAACGAGGCGATCGCCTCGTCCAGTTCCTCGCTCTTGCCGCAGTACCCCGCGACCAGTCGCGGATCGGCACTGTGGGCGTGCGCCCGCGCCAGCAATGCCCCCGTCATACGGGCGTAGTCGTCGATCTGGTCGGCGGCCAGTGCCGCGGGATCGACGCTGCCCTTGCGGTTGCGGAACTGGCGTACCTGGAAGGGCCGTCCGTCGACCGAGGTCCAGCCCAGCAGAATGTCGCTGACGACCTGCATGCGCTTCTGGCCGAGGACGACACGGCGGCCCTCGTGCCCGAGCTCCGGCACCGTCAGACCCACCGTCTCCAGGTGCGGCAACAGGACGGAGGAGCGGGCCTCCTTCACCTGCAGGACGAGAGCTTCACCACGGTGATCGAGCAGCAGCACCACGTACGAGCGCAGGCCCACGCTGCCCGTGCCGACGATCCGGAACGCGACGTCGTGCACCGCGTACCGCGCGAGGAGCGGGAGCCGGTCCTCGGAGAGCGTGGTCAGGTACTCCTGGAGTGACGCCGAGACCACGGCGGCCTCCGCGTCGGGGATGCGCCGCAGCACCGGCGGCGCATCGACGAAGCGGCGCCCGCCGCCCTCGACCGCCTCCGTCGACCTCGCGGCGAAGCGACCGCTGGTGTTGCCCCGCGCCTTCTCCGAGACCCGCTCCAGTGTGCCCAGCAGATCGTGGGCGTCGGTGTGCGAAACGAGCTCCTCGTCTGCGATAGCGTTCCAGGCCTCGAGGACGGGGAGTTTGGCGAGCAGCCGCATGGTGCGCCGATAGGACCCCGCCGCGTACCGCGCCGCCTTGCGGCAGGTGTCCTCGTCCGCTCCGGCCTCCCGGCCTGCGAGCACCAGTGAGGCAGCTAGCCGCTTGAGGTCCCACTCCCACGGTCCGTGCACCGTCTCGTCGAAGTCGTTCAGATCGATGACGAGGCCGCCGCGCGCGTCCGCGTACAGACCGAAGTTCCCCGCGTGCGCGTCCCCGCAGATCTGCGCGCCGATGCCCGTCGTGGGCGTACGCGCCAGGTCGTACCCCATAAGCCCGGCCGAACCGCGCAGGAACGCGAAGGGCGTCGCCGCCATCCTGCCGACCCGTATCGCCGTGAGCTCGGAGATGCGGCCGCGGTTGGACTCCTCGACGGCTCTCACGGCGTCCGGCCGGTCACCGTTCACGTCCAAGAACGCGTGCGCGTCACGCGGCACCCGGCCCCGCAACGCCTTGCCCTCCTCCTTGGGCGACCCCTTCGCGGGCCACTCCGCGAAGCCACCCACCCGAGAAACCCTGGGACCCGCGTCCCGCGCCGCCACCGCGCCACCGAGCTCGCTCACACCGACCGCCTCCCCCGCGCACGAACATCAACCGGCCACGAAGGTACCGTCGAGCGTCGATCGGCGTGAGCCCCTGTGGACAACTCCGGGCCTGTGGAAAACCCCCGGGCAGGGTCACCCCACAGCTTTCGTCCCGTGTGATTGTCCTCACCCGGGAAAGCCGTCTCCACGTGGGAAAGCCGCACGGCACGAGGCATGTGAGCATCGTCATGCGCACTTCCCGTGACAGCGCCCGGACGACGTCCTGCACAACGCGAAAGCCCCGCAGGTCCAAGACCTGCGGGGCTTTACTGGTGGAGGTCTCTGCCGGAGAGCCCCACCCACGCTGCAGTCGACGTCCTGGACACCCGGCGACTGATCCGTCATCGCCCTGCTCCTACGACATCTTGTCGTCCGCGGTTGCGCCTCCAGCATGGCGCACCGAGCCGTGGCCACGGCTGAGGCCCGGACGCCGCGCCAGTGATCCGGGACGGCGTCCGGGCAGGCCAAGAACGCGTGCTCGGACGGACAGCGCGCATTCGGCGACCGGTGATGCCGTTTTTTGATAAGCACACCATGCGGGTCAGTGCGCCGTCTCGGCCATGTCGCAGGTGTGGCATACCACCCTGCGTGCCGGGATACGGCCGTGCGAAGCGCCCATGCCGATCTGGCGGGTGACCTGTACCTGACGTATGCGGGCGTGGTTCTCGCAGGCGGCCAAGCCGCAGCGCGAGCACACACCGATGCCGGTGGTGTCGCTGCGCGCCTCCTGGAGGCAGTCGTAGCACCTCATGTCCAACTCCGATTTCAGTAGGCCGGGTGTGGCGGCCAACCAACACCAACAAACCCACCCAAGCCGCACACACCTACTCAAGGAGCTTGAAAAGTAGGCCCCAGTTTAGACTTTGTCAAGAGTAAGACTCAATCGCGATCGTATGGCCAGTGCGCGATGCAGTGAAGCAGCTTGACCTGACTGTCAGTCAGTGTTCGCCGTCCAGAGGTACAGCGGCGCGGTCCGTGTCCCCGCGCCTCGCGACCCGCGCTCCAGGCAGAGTCGCCGTTGAACGTCGGCACGGTGCGGACGGCGCCGCCGGGGTGCAACTCCGACCCGTCTACCAGGAGCGTTGAGGGCCGACGAGTCGCCGGCCGATCCCCGAGATCAGGCGACTCGGCGAGACCCTGCAGCAGTGCCGCGAGACGTTCCTGGCCTACCGCGAGACCGGCCGCGCCGACACCAAAGCCGCCGTCAACGGCTTCATCGAGCTTCACCGACGCGTCGCCCGCGGCTTCAGGAGCCGTGTCGACCAACGGTTACGCATGCTCCTCGCGGCGGCGGCGGCGGCTGACTTACCCCGACCTTCAAGTAGGACGCGCCGCTCAGACCTCGCTTCGCATGGCCTATGAGCTCGTTGAGCGGCGCAAGACAGTTCTGGTGCGCCGAGGGAGGTGAGGCGTTCTCCGGCCTGGCCGACCGCATACCAGCGCTTCGCCCAGGGGGCCGAAGCCAGGGGCCGGGCCAGGCCGCACCGGGGCGTCTCGCGACCGACGTCCCGGAGGATGAAAGCCTTACGGACCCTCACCCCTCACCTCGCCCCCGACCTCATAGGCTCGACTGACATTCCAGTCAGGAGGGCCCATGAGCAAGCGGGATGCGATTCTCGAGGCCAGTGCGAAGGCGATCGCCGAGCGCGGAGTGCGGGGGCTGCGGGTCAACGATGTCGCCGACTATGCGGGGGTGTCGACGAGCCTCCTCTACTACCACTTCACCGACCGCGACGGCCTGCTCCGCGCGGCGCTCTTCTACGTCAACGACCGGGCGATCGCCTCCCGAATGCGCGCCGACGTTCCCGGCGAAACGGAGCGGGACAGGCTCGTCAACCAGTTGCTCATCGAGTTTTACGACGAGCCCGACATTGTCGAGAACGCGCGCGCCTGGCACGAGCTCCGCGCCTCGGCCATCTACGAGGAGGCCCTGCGTGAGCCCATGATCGAGGCGACGCGGATGTGGCACGCCGACATCGCAGCGAGCATCCGCCGCGCACAGGAGGCCGGGGAGGTTGCGGCAAGTCTGGACGCCGACGAGGTGGCACTCGCCCTCACGATTTTCATGGAGGGGCTCGACGGGCGGTGGCTCTCGGGCGACCGAAGCACCGAGGAGGTGCTCGGTCTCCTCCGGTCGTTTGCCGAGCGGCTCCTCGACTTCAACGCCCCTCCCCAACGACAACACTCTTGACTGAATTTTCAGTCAACGCTAGGTTCCGTCGTCTCCGAGGGCGACACGGACATGCGTCGAGCCCGCAAGACGACCCCGCACGAGAGGTTTCCCGACGATGAGCGACGGCGCGCGTCCGAAAGGTGCACGACCCGGCTTCGACTTCTTCGAGGCCGGCGAGCTTGTCGGTCCAACCCTCGGTGCGAGCGAGGTCGTCGACCTCCTCGCCGAGCACTTCGCGCTCGACGCCCGCGTCGAGCAGATCGGCAGTCACCAGGACCAGAACTTCATCGTGCGCGACCATGCCGACGCTGAGATTGCGATCCTGAAGATTTCCAACCCCGCCTTCAGTGATGCCGAGACCGCCGGGCAGGACGAGGCGGCCGAGGCAGTCGCGGCCGCCGAGCCCGGCCTTCGCGCCGCGACCGTGCTTCGGGACGCTGCGGGGGCGCCCCTTGCCCGTACGCTGCCGACGAGCCAAGGTCGGCTGAAGCTCCGCCTCCTCAGGTTCCTGCCGGGCGGCACGCTCACGGGCAGCGCGTACCTCTCTCCCGTCGCGGTGGCCCGCATGGGCGAGCTTGCGGCGGCGACGAGCATCGCGCTGCGAAGCTTCGACCACCCTGGACTCGACCGCGTGCTCCAGTGGAACCTCCTCCACGCCAAGCGCGTCGTCGACCTCCTCGCCTGTCACCACCCCGACGCCGGACGGCGCGAGCGAGTAAGGGATGCCGCGAGCGCGGCGTGGGTGGCCGTGGCGGCCGTCGCCGGCGAGCTGCCGGTGCAGCCAGGGCACTTCGACATCACCGATGACAACGTGGTGTGCGACCCGGAGACGGGGCTGCCCGACGGCCTCATCGACTTCGGCGACATCTCGCGCTCCTGGGCGGTGGCCGAGATCGCGGTCACGATCTCCTCCGTGCTGCACCACGCCGGCAGCGAGCCGCACACGGTGCTGCCCGCAGTCCGTGCCTTCCACCAGAGGCGCCCGCTGTCCGTCGCCGAGGCACGCGCGCTCTGGCCCCTCGTGGTGCTGCGCGGTGCCGTGCTCGTCGTGAGCGGAGAGCACCAGCTCGCCGTCGATGGCGACAACGACTATGTGGCGGCGGGAATCGAACGCGAGTGGCGCGTTTTCGAGCAAGCGACCTCGATCCCGGTCCCGGTCATGACCGCGCTCCTCTGCGACGCACTCGGTCTCGACGAGTCCGGGGCAGATGCCGCGCCTGCCCGGGCCGATGACACCTTCAGCCTCGGTTCCCTTGTTCCAGACTTCGACGGTCGTGTCGAGACACTTGACCTCTCCGTCGTCGCGGATGCCGCAGACAACGGAGCCTGGCTCGAGGAGGGCCTCGCCGAGAGGGCCGCCCGCGCTCGTCTCGTGGATGGAGCTGCCGCGGTCGTTACCCGTTTCGGTGCCGCCCGTGTCGATGCCACACGCGCCCTCTCACCGGTGTCCCCCGCGACGGTCGCGACGGGCATCGACGTGTGGTTCGTTACGCCCACTACCCTCACCTGCCCCGTGGAGGGCCTCGTCACGGCGACCGGCACGACGATCGTCATCCGCCACGGCGGCGGTGAGCTCGTGCTCGACGGCCTCCACAGCCGCCTCGCCAGCGGGGACCTGGTCGCCGCGGGCGCGGAGCTCGGAATCGCCGATCGGCTGCGCGTCCAACTGCGGGCAGCCGGTGCGCCGGAGGTTCCCGCGCTCGTCCGTCCGGAGTACGCCGCCGGCTGGCTCGCCCACGTCACCGACCCCTCGCCCTTGATTGGTTCCGATCCCGGATCCGGTCTGGACCCAGGCCTGGCCCCAGACCTCGACCTCGGAACGATGCCGGGGAGCGCAACCGACCGCCCGAGCTCGGCAGCGTCCCTCCTGGAGCGACGCACTCACTCCGTCGCCGAGGTGCAGGAGCACTACTACGCCCGTCCGCCGCGTATCGAGCGCGGCTGGCGGCAGCACCTCGTCGACGTCGACGGGCGCGCCTACCTCGACATGGTCAACAACGTGACCGCCCTCGGCCACGCGCACCCGCGGATCGCTTCGGCGGTATCCCGTCAGGTGCGCCGGCTGAACACCAACTCGCGCTTTCACTATGGCGCGATCGTCGAGTTTTCGGAGCGCCTCGCGGCGACGCTGCCCGAACCGCTCGACACGGTCTTCCTCGTCAACTCCGGCTCGGAAGCTGTCGACCTCGCCCTGCGCCTCTCGATGGCGGCTACCGGACGGCGCGACGTCGTGTCGGTCCGAGAGGCCTATCACGGGTGGACCTACGCCAGCGACGCGGTGTCGACCTCGATCACCGACAACCCGAACGCGCTTCAGACGCGGCCGGACTGGGTGCACCAGGTCGACGCGCCGAACTCCTTCCGAGGGCGCCACCGGGGGGCGGACGCCGCGCGCTACGCGCCGGAAGCCGCATCCGTCATCGCCGGGCTCGTCGCGGCGGGACGCCCGCCCGCGGCCTTCCTGGCCGAGTCCTTCTACGGCAATGCCGGCGGGATCGCACTGCCCGACGGCTACCTCGACACCGTCTACGATGCCGTGCGCGCCGCGGGCGGTCTCGCGATCGCTGACGAAGTCCAGGTCGGCTACGGCCGGCTCGGCGAGTGGTTCTGGGGTTTCGAGCAGCAGGGCGTCGTGCCCGACATTGTCACGGTGGCGAAGGCGATGGGCAACGGGCATCCGCTCGGCGCCGTCATCACCTCGCGGTCCGTCGCCGACACCTATCGCACCCAGGGGTACTTCTTCTCCTCGACGGGCGGGAGTCCCCTCTCGAGCGTCGTGGGGCTCACCGTCCTCGACGTGATCCGCGACGAGCGGTTGCAGGAGAATGCGCGCGAGGTGGGCGGGCATCTCAAGCGGTTGCTCAACGGTCTCGGCAAGCGCCATCCGCTGCTCGCTGCCGTCCACGGCACGGGGCTGTACCTTGGCGTCGAGTTCGTACGCGACCGGGCGACGCTGGAGCCGGCGACGCAGGAGACCGCTGCGATCTGCGACCGACTCCTGGAGCTCGGCGTCGTCATGCAGCCCACGGGCGACCACCTGAACGTGCTCAAGGTCAAGCCGCCGCTCTGCATCGACCGGGAGTCGGCGGAGTTCTTCGTAGCCGCGCTCGATCGCGCACTCGACGAGCTGGGGCACTGACGCGTTGTAAGTTCCGCACAGCGGACCAGCGCCCTTCAGCTGGACGTCACCGAGCGGGGAGCGTTCGGGTATCGCCTTACCACCCACGCGGAGAGCCGTTGCGCGACGTCCAGCTGAAGGGCGTTGGTGCGGCGACACCTCGAGAGTCCCAGGCGGCCCAAAGCCTGATCCGAACGAGTTCGTTCCTGCCGGCGTCGCCCCAGCCTCCGCGGCCGGCCCGACGGGCATCGTCGAGCACCTCGGTGAGTTCGACGGCGTCCGCGCGCCACGCGTGCTGGACCACACCGACCCGCACCGTCGACCGGACCGGCGCGTCGCCCCGGGCAGGCGAGGCGAGCGCGGCCGCGGTGATCAGCTCCCTGCCGCACCGACCAATGACTCGTGGGTGATCGCACCCTCGGACACCGTGAGCATGATCGAAGCGTCGACCAGCTCGTCCGGGGGCGCAAGCATCGGGTCCACGGCGAACGCCGTCAGGTCCGCCCGCTTCCCGACCTCGATCGTGCCGGCCTCGGCCTGCTCACCCACGGACCAGGCGGCGTGGGTGGTGTACCCCTCTAGCGCCATCAGCGCCGTGATCGCCTGGTCCGGCTGGATCGGCGCGCGCTCGGGCGCACCGCCCCGCCGACGCAGCCGGGCGGCCGCGAGAATGCCGCGCGGATCGAAGTCCGCGATCGGCCAGTCGGACCCGAGGGCGACGCGAGCGCCGGCCTCGCGCAGGTCGCGGATCCGCCAGCCACGGCTCGCCCGGGTCGGACCGAGCCGGCTCGACCAGTTGTCGCTCTGGTCGGGCGCGGTGTACTCGGTGCAGTGCGTGGGCTGCATGCTGGCGGTGACCGGCAGCCTCGCGAACGCATCGACCAGGTCGTCCGGGATCGTCTCGATGTGCTCGATCCGGTGCGGCACCCGGCCCCCGGCTCGCGCGAGGGCGCGCAGCGCGTGCCGCACGCCCTCGTCACCGATCGCGTGCGTCGCCGTCGGTACGTCGTGGGCGTCGAACCAGGCGATCGCGCGGGAGTACTCCGCCGGATCGGGCCAGTACGGCGACGTCGACTGCCCCAGACTGTCCGGGTCGGCGAGCCATGCGGTGCCGTTGTCGACCGTGCCGTCGATGAACAGCTTCGCGCCCCGCACCTGCCAGCGCCGGCCACCGGTTGCCTGCAGCGCTGCGACCGCCGCCCAGTCACGCTCGGTGGTGCCGGGTTGGACCCAGGGCGAGCAGCGCAACCGCACCGGCAGCTCGTGCTCGGCCTCGATGAGGTCGTAGACCGCGGACGCCTGCGGCGCGTGCTCGAGCGCGTGGGCCGCAGTGATCCCGAGCGCGGCCATCCGGGACAGCGCCTCGTGGGTGCGTACCGCGAGCTCCTCGACCGTGGGCGTGGGGACCGCGCTGTCCACGAGCGCGATCGCGGCCGCCTCCAGCAGCAGCCCGGTCGGCGTGCCGTCGGCCTCGCACACGACCTCCGACCGCTGGTCGAACGCCACAGGACCGTCGACACCCGTGACCCGGAGCGCTCCACTGGACGCGAGCGCCGAGTGGCCATCGAAGAGCCTGACGAGAGCGGGCCGCCCACCGAGGACGTCGTCGATGTCCGCGGCGGTCAGGCTCCGGCCGTGCACCACGTTCGGGTCGAGACCCCAGCCGAGCACCCACGCGCCCGGTTCGAGGGTGGCGGCGTGCGCCGCCAGCGCCCGGCGTACGCCCTCGAGGTCGAGGCCGAGGAGCCCGACTCCCCGGGTTAGCTGGGCGCCCAGCACGGGGTGGACATGCGCGTCGATGAAACCCGGCGTGACCGTCGCTGCGCCAAGGTCGATGACGCGGGTCGCAGGTCCACGCCACGCGGCCACGTCGTCACGGGTGCCGACGGCGGCGATCCGGCCTGCGCGGATCGCCACTGCGGTCACGCCGTTGTCGGCGTCGGCCAGGGTCCTGACCCGGTCGGCGGTGACGACGAGGTCCATCATTCGGGCAGCTCCGTTCCGGCATCGTCGCGGGCGAGCAACGCAATGGTCTCCGGGCGGACGCGCCGCAGCACGAGGCCACCGACGACACCGAGGAGGAGCGTGGCGGGGACGATCGCGACCAGTACGTCGTTGATTGCCTTGGGCGCGCCCGTGAGCACCTCGATGTGCTTGACCACGACATAGATGACCCACGCCATCAGGCCGGCCGCGACCACCGAGCTCGAGGTGAGGAACACCCGTCGGGGCATGCCGCGTCGGCGCAGGAAGAACGCCACCGCCGCGGCTGCGACGAGCGCCTGCAACAGGATGACGCCGATGACGCCGGGGGTGTTCACCTTGATGACCAGGTCCTGGAACGGGTCGAGGCCCGCCAGTCCGAAGACGAGCACGACGGTGATGGCGAGCAGGCTCTGCACCGCACCCGCGAACGCCGGGCTGCCGGCGCGGTTGGTGCGGGCGAACACGCGCGGCAGCGCGCCGCTCTCCGCCATCCCGAAGACGTAGCGGTTGATCGCGTTGTGGAAGGCAAGCTGCGAGGCGTAGACGCTGGTCACGATGAGGACGTACATCGCGTGCTCGGCCCAGGCGCCGACGTACTGATGGATGGTGGCGAAGAAGAGAGCCGCTCCCTGCTTCCCCGCGCCGCCCTGGACGCCGGCCTCTCCGAGCGCCTGCACCACGGTCCAGGTGATGAAGCAGTAGAACAGCGCCATGAACCCGACCGCGGCGTACGTCGCCCGCGGGATCGTGCGCGCGGGGTCGCGCGCCTCCGCACGGTACAACGCCGTCGACTCGAAGCCCATGAACGCGGCGAAGCAGATCCCGAGGACCGCCAGCACGCCGCTCTGGAAGACGTTGCTCGGGTCGAACGACGCGGCCCCGAGCCCCTCAGCGCCACCCTGGACGACGATGGCAATACCCATGATCGCCAGGATCGCGGACTCGAGGGTGATCAGCACGACGAGCACCTTCGCACCGACATCGATCCCGAGCGCTCCCAGGATGAACACGACCACGACCGCGATTGCCGAGATCACCCACCACGGAGCGGTCACACCGAAGAGGTCGTCGAGCGCCGCGCGAGTCTGGATCCCGAAAAGACCGTAGACCCCGATCTGGAGCAGGTTGTAGGACACGATCGCGAGCACGGCGGCGGCGAACCCGGCGGTGCCGCCGAACGCGTGCCCGATGTAGACGAAGAACCCGCCGGTCCGCCTGATCTGCGCCGCCATCGCGGTGAAGCCGATCGCGAAGACGGCCAGCACTGCGCCGGCCAGCAGGTAGGCGCCCGGCACGCCGACACCGCCGATGGCCAGCGCGATCGGGGCGACGCCGGCCATGACCGTGAGGGGCGCGGCCGCCGAGATGACCGTCGCTGTCACGCCGACGGTACCGATGGAGTCCGGGCGGAGCGTCGTCGAGACCGACGTGGACGAGGATGGTTCCGGGACCGAGGAGGTGGAGCTGGCAGGGAGTGCAGACATGGCGACCTCGATGAGGTAAACGAATGCGATTCGTTTTAATATCGTTGCGATCTGCATCACATGGCAAGGGATCCGTCGAAGATTCGTCGGGCAAGAGAGGAAATCGTGGGTAGGCCCAGTACGCCGTTGCTGTCCAGGGACGCCATCGCGATGGCCGCGCTCCACCTGGTCGACCGCACGGGCGGGTTCACGATCGCCCAGGTCGCGGCCGCGCTCGGAGTGCGACCGTCGTCGCTGTACAACCACCTCTCCAGCAAGGACGAGATCGTCGAGGCGATGCGCTCCTTCGTGTTCCGCGAGGGGGGCTTCGAGGCCGGCGACTCGGGGACGTGGGACCAGACCGTGCGCGCGCTGCTCCGCCGGTATCGCGAGTGCTTCGCCCGCCACCCGCGCCTCATTCCGCTGGTGACCGCGTACACCGTATCGTCGCCGGAAGTCATGGGCATGTACGAGGAGCTCGCCGAGACCTTGAGCGCCGCCGGCGTGCAGAACGGGCAGCTGCTCGACGTGATCACAATGTGCGACAGCGTCGTCCTCGGTGCTGCCCTCGACCTCGCAGCGCCCGCCGAGGTCTGGGCAGTGGACCAGGCCCGCAGCCCCGCGCTGATTGCGGCGATCCAGCAGGCCGGCTCCGGACGCCAACGGTCCGACCGGGCGTTCGACCTCGCCCTGGACATCCTCATCGCGGGCATCGCGAACTTGGCCGATGAGGGCTAGCCCCTGCCGCAGCCCAGGCGCGTTGTTGGCGACATAGGCCTGCCAGCGCCGTGAGCCCCCGAAGGCGCAGAGCAACTCCGGGCACTCCCGGGCGGTTCATCAAGCCCTACACCATGGGTCGCGGCATCCACCTGCCCCTCATCGCCCCGGAACCCAGCCCGGCCGGTCCACTCAAGGTCTGCCGCGAGCGCACGATCACCGTCAGCCCCGAAGTCGGCCCCAAGCAGTGGCAAGCCCTGGACTACGGCAGCCCGGAAGGGCAGAAGGTCTACTTCCGGCTCCGCAACAGCGTCGAGGGCTACAACGGCTACGCCAACGGCATAGATCAATCCACTCCCGGCCACCGAAGCACAACGAAGACAGGCCCCACCCGTGAGATAGCTCACGCGTCGGGGCCTGTTGGGCGCCCTGACCAGGCTGTGTAATGCCTCACAACGATCATGGGAACGAGAAACGGGCCCCTGCGATGACTTCCGTCACCTGCAGAGACCCGTTCCGTCGGTTTCTCCTGGTGCGCGAGGGGGGAGTTGAACCCCCACGCCCTTGCGGGCACTGGAACCTGAATCCAGCGCGTCTGCCTATTCCGCCACCCGCGCATTGGGTGTGTCGTCCGTCTCTCCCCAAGGGGTGCGAGCGCCTGCCGACATCCAGAAGATTAGCACGCTGCGAAGGGTGGATTCACATCCCTTTCCGGGGCGGGACACCGGGCACCGGCACGACGGCCGACCCCCGGCATCACCTGCGCAGCCGCCCCGGACGGCACCTCGGGCCCCGCAGATCCCACCCCGCACGTATCGGCCAGAACCTGTTCACGTATCAACCTCGTACCGGTCCCGGCCATCTCCCCAGGAGGCGGACAAGGTCCACAGTCAGGTGCGGGACACTGTGGTGAAGCCGCCTCTACGATCCTTCTCATGGGAGTGCGCAGGAGGAGTTCGAAGAGCAGCTCCGAAGGGAACTTCGGGAGGGGACTTCAGTGGGCCTCGACACCTGTCGACCGGGCCGACAGGGGGAACCAGCCGATTTCCCTGCGCGTGGATACGATCAGTAAGCAGTACCAGGACGATGACGAAGGAGGAGGTGCCCCATGGGAGTCCTGAAGAAGTTCGAGCAACGTCTCGAAGGCCTGGTCAACGGCACCTTCGCCAAGGTGTTCAAGTCCGAGGTCCAGCCCGTCGAGATCGCAGGAGCACTCCAGCGGGAGTGCGACAACAACGCGACGATCTGGAACCGTGACCGGACCGTCGTCCCCAACGACTTCATCGTGGAGCTGAGCACGCCGGACTTCGAGCGCCTCAGCCCCTACTCCGGCCAGCTCGGCGACGAACTCGCGAGCATGGTGCGCGACTACGCGAAGCAGCAGCGCTACACCTTCATGGGCCCCATCAAGGTCCACCTGGAGAAGGCGGACGACCTCGACACCGGTCTGTACCGGGTCCGCAGCCGTACGCTCGCCTCGTCCTCCGACCAGCAGGCTCCGCAGCGCGCTCCCGCGGGAGGCCCGGCCGGCCGCCCCGGAGGCTACGGGTACCCGCCCGCGGCCCAGCCGTCGGGCGCGCCCCCCATGCCGGCCGCGCCGCCGCCCG